>JANNMS010000185.1:0-16700 GCA_031398055.1 Saprospirales bacterium
CAACTGCTGCGCATCGAAGAAGAATTGGGAGAAGCGGCAACATATCCGGGCAAAAGTCTTTTTCGGTTGTAGTTTTTCCAAACCACAAGTTTTTTTTAAAATAAAAAGGCGCACAAAACACATAGTTTGTTGATTTTCAACTTCCTATGTGTTTTATGCGCCTTTTTATTTTAAAAAAAACTTGTGGTTTAAAAAATCATATCTCAGTCTCCGGCACTTCTTCTTTCAAACTATCGGGCACCGGCACAAACTTTTGGAGGTGCATTTCAAATTCCATCCCGCGCATTTTCAAACCCAAAATCAAGGAAGAATCCGAAATATTGAGAATGGAATAATCAATCGTGTGTCGCCCGTTTTGGTGGATCGTGTTTTTTTCAACTTCAAAAGGTGCGGGCGATTCGATGCCGACAGGCAGATTTGTGGTCATTTGGCCTGTTTCCGAAAACGAAAAAACGGTGCCTTCGAGCAGGCCGGTTTCCCGGTCGTTTTTCAAACCTTTGACCAATCGCCAATCGCCAACGAGTTTTTGGCGAGTGATTTCAGTTTTTTCGTCGCAGCCCACGACCCAAAAACCCACGAAAGTGAAGGCCAAAATGGGCAGTAAAAATGGTTTCGGAAGTTGCATGAAAAGTAGTTATTGGTGATTGGTTATTGGGGAATTGGTTATTGAGAAACTGGTTATTGGGAGTTTAGCCCACCAATTTTCCAATAACCAATTTCCCAATAACCAATTATTTTATTTCTACAAAGCCAAATCCGAGATGCCCGAACTCTCCAAAACCCGAAAAAAAGGCAAATTCCATCACCGGTTGCGGCATGCTTATTTCAAATTCATAAACAAATCCGCGCAGTTGGCTGATGCCTTCGAGGTTTGGTTTCAGGTGAATCAGTCGAGATTTGGCTTGCCCGAGCAGCTGAATACTCATCGGATACGACGGGTCGAGCATATTCAAAGCCACCAAAGATTTGTACTGTTTGGCGGATTTTAATTTTCTAATTAAATGGGTAAAAAAACTGATGTCGTAGTTTTCGCTGTCCGGCAGCGGGTACGGATTTGGCGTTTTCACGTCCTCGATACTCGAAATTGAAATCGGGGCGACGGCGCGGAAAGTCATCGTTTCCTTAAAATTCATTTTCGACAGCACCTGCCAATGTTTTACCTCAAAACTGGCCGTTTTGCCCTCAAAAACGCCCAATTGCAAGGGCGTTTGGCGAAAAAGATGCACGACTTGCTGCTCAAAAAGTGGGTCAATGTAAAGTGAAATGCTCAGTTTTACCTGATTGCCAGCCAATTTGAATTCCTGTTTGACCTGATCCATTTCGTATGGATAAATGGCCAAAGGGCTGAAAGTGAACAACTTATAATTTTTGGAAACCAAATCAAACCCCAGTTGCTGCACCCAAGTCGAGAGTTCAGCACCTGCTTTGGTTAAAACCGTGAAAACCCAGTGGGAAATTTCAGATTGGTAATTGATTGGAATAATGGTGCCTTTTTGACACGAAAGGCTGAATTGGATGCGCATAGTTTACCTTAGATTAAAAATCAGATTAAACGGGTGAATTAGAGGCTCAAATTTTTGTCAATTCTTTTACTGAAAAAACCTGAACCCACCCGTTCGTTGGATATTCGGCGGCGAAAAGTACGAACAAACTCTATTTTCAAAGGTGATTTTGAACGAGAAAAGTCGTTAATTAAACTGTTTCAATTTTCATCGCAACAAAGTTACCGTCCCAAAAAGCCGTTCCCGCACATTATTTTCGTACAAAACCTCAATAATATAGGTGTAAACGTCCGGCAAGCACCGCGTTCCGCCCGAAAAACCCTCCCAACCCACTGTCTTGTCATTGGCTTGGATATTTTTCGCTTGATAAACGAGATGCCCCCATTTGTCCACGACCTGCACTTTTTCCAAAATTTCGACCGCGCCAGGTTTGCATTGGATGTACCAAATGTCATTGAAAATGTCCTCGTTTGGCTGAAAAACGTTCGGAATGTACAAAAGTCGTTTGCCGCAGGCGCAAACTTCGATGTCGTCCGAAGCCGTGCAACCGTTCGCAGCGGTGACGGTCACGGCATAATTGGCCGTTTTTTCAACAATAATAAAAGGTGTGGAATGCCCCGTGCTCCATTCAAAAACCGCGTCTTTTTGAAAAGCATCGAGGTAAAGTTGCGAACCCGTTTCAAAAATCACTGTGTCGGCAGGCAGTGCGACGATTGGGCTTTCCAAAATTTGATATTTCAAAGTATCCGTCGCCCGGCAAGCATTTTGGTCAGTCGCTTCGACGGCCAAAACACCCGACGAATCGGGCAAAAAAGAGATTTCATTGCCCGTTTGGCCATCGTTCCAAATCATTTCACAATCTCCGCCCGCGCAGTTTTTGGGAAAAACGGCCAATTCAAAAGGTTTGCCGCTGCAAAAACTGGTGTCGGCAGGCAGTGAAAAATCCACATTGCAATATGTTTTCAACAACCAAAAATCATTGTAGCCGCGCGGGTTTTCACTTTTGAAAGCACTTTTCGGCGATTCAGAATGGCCGGTGAGCAAAAGCGAACCGTCCGGCGACTGAACCAAACCCGTCAAAGCATCCGATTTCGAGCCGCCGTAACTTTTTTCCCAAAACAAATTACCCGCCGCGTCGGTATAATTTAACCAAAAATCATAATTTCCGTAGGCTGGACTTTCTTTCGAGCCGCCGGGCGAGGAGGCAGAAGTTCCACCAAAAATCAAATTTCCGGCAGGCGTTTCCACCACTTGATACGCCCCGTCGAAACTGCCGCCGCCGTAACTTTTATCCCAAATTCTCTCGCCGTCGGGCGTGATTTTCACTGCCCACATATCAAAACTGCCAAAATTCGAGGCCAGTTTGTCGCCACTTTTTGGCGACATCGAAGCCCCGGCGAGCAAAAAATTGCCATCGGAAAGTGGTAAAATCTGTTCCAATTGTTCGACATCCGTGCCGCCAAAACGACGATCCCAAATTTCGTGGCCAGCCGTGTCAATTTTTACGACCCAAAAATCCGAGTAGCCCCGGCAGTTTTGGGATTTGGTCGGTGAAATATTCGAAGCCGACGCGCCGCCGAGCAAAAAACCGCCGTCCGCCGTCGACGCAACGTCGTACAAATTGTCCAAAGCCTCGCCGCCGAGCAGCGTTTGCCAAACAATTTCGCCGGTCGCCAAATCCATTTTCAAAACCCAAACATCAAAAACGCCCAGCGAATCCGAAGTTTTCATGCCGTCCGCCCCGGAATTTGACCAGCCGCCGAGCAAGACGGATTTTTTATCTGGAAATATTTCGAGTGAAAAAAGTTCGTCGCGCTGGCTGCCGCCAAAAGTTTTTTCCCAAATTTCTTGGCCTTCGGCAGAAATTTTGATGACCCAAAAATCTTCTTTCCCAAAATTTTGGGCAGTTTTTGAACCCGAAATTTCGGAATCGGACGTGCCGCCGAGCAAAAAACCGCCGTCGGGCAGCGGCAAAATATCCCACATCCGGTCGTTGGACGAGCCGCCAAAAGTCTTGTCCCAGATTTTTTTGCCTTGGCCGTCGGTTTTCAAAAGCCAAAAATCGTTCAGGCCAAAGGCCTCGCCGGAAACTTCATGGCCGTTGGCCGTCGCATTTCCACCAATCAAATAACCGCCGTCGGGGGTCGGAATGGTAACGTGCAGTTCGTCCCAATTCGGGCTGCCGAGCGTGGCATCCCAATCGCGTGCTTGTTGACCGTAAATTTTTTGAGAAAAAAACAGGCCGCAGAAAAGGCCAAAAGCCCATGCGTGCTTCATATCTATTTGTTTTGCTGAAAAAAAAAAGAAGTAAATCGCGCTCCGAGACTGCGCGTTTTGGAAAAGGGGGAAAATTAAAAAAGAGATTTTCGACTTTCAAAATTGACCGAGGCAGTGGTCGTCGAAGATTAAGAAATCAAATTCATGGAAGAAATTTGATGAAAAAAAAATTAAAAAGCCGAAAAAAAGGGGGCAACCAGAAGCGGGTGAGCAGAAAAATTAAGGAAAATCTGCAAGGCAAAAGTAATACGAGGTGCTACGCAAAACCTATCGAGCAGGGGCGTTTCAGGGAAATACGGAGAAGAGGAAAAGGGCGGCAAAATTGTGTGTAACTATGTGAGCAAGTTGTGTGCACACAAAAATGCTTGGGTTACAGCGTATTATTTCATTAAAAAACCTTAAAATAGGCGTAATTCAAATTGGAAAACTTTTATTGAATAAATAGTGGCTGGGATTTTTATTGCCATCAAGAATTTTTAAGCCCACGCCTTCGCTTCGTGCGGGTACCGGATCACATACGCCTCTTTTATCATCCGGATCATTTTTTCTTTGAGCGATTCGATGCCTTCTTTCGTGTGGGCAGAAATGAAAACGTTTTCACCAAACGAAAAACGCAAATTTTCGTGCAGTTCAGTTTCAATTTCGAGGCGCGTTTTTTCGTCGAGCAATTCGTCGAAATTGCGTTCCCGGTACAAATCAATTTTGTTAAAAACCATCAAAGTTGTCTTGTCTTCGGCCCCAAGTTCTTTCAAAGTGGCCTGAACTGTGCGAACCTGATTTTCATATTGCGGGTGCGCGACGTCCACGACATGCAACAAAATATCACTTTCCCGCACTTCGTCGAGCGTACTTTTAAAACTTTCGACCAAGTGGTGCGGCAATTTTCGGATAAAACCAACCGTATCTGATAACAAAAAAGGGATTTGGTCAAAAACAACTTTACGAACCGTCGTGTCGAGCGTCGCAAAAAGTTTGTTTTCGGCCAGCACTTCCGATTTTGAAAGCAAATTCATCAGCGTACTTTTTCCAACATTGGTGTACCCGACGAGTGCGACGCGGATCATTTCGCCGCGTGTTTTTCGTTGCGTTTTTGATTGTTGGTCAATTTCGCGGAGGTTTTGCTCCAATTTTTTGATGCGTTCTTGGATAATCCGGCGGTCGGTTTCGATTTGAGTTTCTCCCGGGCCACGCATCCCGATGCCGCCCTGCTGGCGTTCAAGGTGCGTCCAAAGTCCGCGCAGCCGTGGCAAAAGGTATTTTGTTTGGGCAAGTTCGACCTGTGTTTTTGCCTGAGCAGTTTGGGCGCGGCTGGCGAAAATGTCCAAAATCAAAGTCGAGCGGTCGACAATTTTTACTTTTAGAAATTCTTCGAGGTTGTTGGTTTGTTTTCCGGTGAGGTCGTCGTCAAAAATGACCATCGTGATTTCTTCGTGGCGTTCGAGGTATTTCCCAATTTCTTCCATTTTTCCTTTGCCAACATAAGTTCGCGGCTCGGGGTGCGCGAGCCGTTGGGTAAACCGCCGCAACGTGACCGCCCCGGCCGTCGTGGCGAGAAATTCCAATTCGTCGAGATGCTCGGCGCAAATCGTTTCATTAATATTTGGCGTGATGACTGCGACCAGCACCGCGTGTTCGATTTCACGTCTCAGATTGGAGTTCTTTTCTCCAAGCGTCCATTCTTTTGCCATAATTTTTTTTGGTTTTGGAAAATGTGGTCGAGAGGTTTAGAAAGTTTAGAGAGGTTTAGAAGGTTTATTTAAAACAACAACTAAACCTTTTACACCTCTCTAAACTTTCTAAACCTCTTTTGGGGGCAGCAAAAGTAGGCACAACCGCCGCAGGTGGCAGCGAAGTTCAATGATTGGAAAAAATGTTTTTTTTTTTAAAATCAATCTTCGTCGGTCACGCAGAGTTCATCGTCATCGAAATCCACATCCACAAAAGAGGCAAATTCGCCCACGGCGCGGATGGTTTCTTCCAATTTTTCGTAATCCACTTCGTAATAAATGAATTTTCCTGCGCGAGTGGCACGGACAACTCCTGCAATCCGCAAAAGGCGCAGGTGTTGCGAAGTGAGCGACTGCTCCATGTTGAGGGCTTCGAGAATGTTGTTGACATTGGCCGATTTGCTTTTGTCAATGAATTCCAACATTTTGAGTCTCGTCGGATGTGCCAATGCCCGCAGAATGTCTGTCGAAACGCGCAGTTTCTCGAAGGAGATGGGGGATTTATTGGCTCGCCTCATAGATTGTAAATTAGTTCTGCTCTTCATTGGTCGTTCATTCCGGGTGATGATGGATGTTTTTTTGTCGGATAGATTGCAAAAGTGCAGAACGTTTTTAATACTTACAGCAAAAACGGCGGATAAAATCAAAAAAAATACTGCCCGCTTCCGGCAACGAGGCCGGAGCGGGCAGTATTTGACAGGGAATCCAGCGATTTGGGCAAAATTTTACCCAAACCAAAAGTTCACCAATTAAATGGCAAGTTCTTCCACCAAGCGACTGATTTGATTCAATCTTTCTTTGTCAATGGAGTAGAAAATGAACTTCCCTTGTCGGTCAGTTTGGACAACACCCGCTTTGCGAAGAATGGCAAGGTGCTGCGAGGCAACGCTCTGTTCGAGACGAAGTTTGATGTAGATGTCCGTCACGGTCATCCGTTCGTTTTCGTCGAGCAGGTCAATCATGCGTTGGCGAAGTTTGTGGTTGACGGCACGAAGTACCAAAACTGCTTTACGCAACTCTGCGTAGTCAAGTTGAATGTCCTTCTTTCCTTTTTTCAAGACTACAGTCTCAGTCTTGTTCGGCTTTCTCATATAATATGTTTTAAAAGATTAAAAAAATAAGCATTGATGTTGCGGGTAAGCCAAACATTATGCCAATTGAGTTTTAAAAGTGAGTGATAGTTTTTTGAACAAACACAAAAAGTGCCTGATTCCAAGTCTAAAATACGATATGTTTTTTCTATCTAAACAAGCATTTTAACACAATTATTTTTTAAAAATGTGTTAGTTTCGGCAACGTGATGTTAGGAGGCTTCATATAGATTGGTTCGAAATGTGAATAATTCTGAAAATCAGAGGCTTGGAACATTTCTTCTGCTATTTCGGCCAAGAACACGGCAGCATTTTGTTCAATGTTGGAAAAAACCGTTTTCTGCGCTGAAAACACATTTTTCATTTTTTTCGCACCGTTGCCTGAAAAAATCAATTTCCCGCCGTCTCCTTCAAGAAAAAATTTTACGATATTTTCAAAAAACATATTGTTTGAAATAACCAAAGTTTCAGGGCTACCGAGTGCCTGCATTTTTTTGTCAAAAATTTTAAAACAAATTTCTTGTCTCCGAGCATCAATCATTGGGATGTGAAAAACGGGTTGATTTTCGGGCAAATCCACCGTTTTTCGAGCGGCCAAAGCCAAGGCCAACATTGAATCCACGGCGAGAAATTTTTTTTCGAGCGCATAACACAACCCTTTCGCAACCGAAACTCCGACCCGCAACGAAGTGTACGACCCCGGCCCGGCACCCATCGCAATCGCATCGAGGTCTGATAATTTGATTCCCGCGATTTCTGAACACTGTTGAATTTGCAAAGTCAGCAGTGCCGCATGCGACGTAGTTTGTTGATTTTCAACGACTGCCACCACTTTTCCGTCCACTGAAATTGCCGCCCCGCAGACATCGGTCGCCGATTCGATCAAAAGTATTTTTGCCATAATTTTTTTTTAAAAATATAACCGGCAAGAAAAATGGAAATCGGAGAACTGCCAAATCTAAATTTCAAATTGAAAAGTCAAACTACTTTTACCGCCACAAAAAAACTCAAAAAGTAATTGACAAAACCGTCCACCAAAAATCTGTCATCCAAAAAAAATGCCCGCGTTCTGGCTTAATCATTACGAAATCAGTTTCCCGCACCCCAGTCTTGCCGAGCCGGATGGTTTGTTGGCGGTCGGCGGTGACCTGCGCCCGGAACGCTTGCTTTTGGCTTATCAAAACGGCATTTTCCCCTGGTACGAAGGCCACAGCGGTTTTGCATGGTACTCGCCCGACCCGCGCTGCGTTTTATTTCCTGACGAATTGAAAATTCAACGCAGCATGCGCAGTATTTTTAACCAGAAAAAATTTACGTTCACCACCGACACCCATTTTCCAGAAGTCGTGGCGATGTGTGCCGAAGTTTGGCGGCGCGGTCAAGTCGGCTCGTGGATAAATGACAGTTTTTACAAGGCCTACCAAAAATTATTTGACCTCGGTTGGGCACATTCCGTCGAAGTTTGGCAAGGCGAGCGGCTGGTCGGTGGGCTGTACGGCATGGCTTTCGGCCAAGTTTTTTGCGGGGAAAGTATGTTTTCACTCGCACCGAATGCCTCAAAAGCGGGTTTTATTGTTTTGGTAAAAGCACTTTCGCGGCAAGGTTTTCGATTGATTGATTGCCAAGTCGAGACCGAACACCTCTCCAGTTTTGGTGCGCGAAACATTCCGAGAGCCGATTTTTTGGAAATTTTAAAAGAAAATCAGCACACGCCGCAACAGCCGGGACGCTGGAAAATGGATGAAAACGGCTTTTTAATGATGAATGATGAACGATGAATAATTCACTTTTCGGTTCACCGTTCGTCGCCCCAAATTCATCATATATCATTCAACATTTATCATTAAAAAAAATGACACTTCGATTTTTCTGGGGACTCCTTTTATTGATTCCAGCATTTGCTTTCCGCGACCCCGACCCGCGCACGACGCCCATTTCCGAAAATTTTCTGGGCGAAATCGCGGCCTACCCAAAAACATATTTCCGCTCGCCTGTCCTTTCCGAAATCCGTTTGACCGGCACTTTTGGCGAACTGCGCCCCAATCATTTTCACTCTGGAATTGACATAAAAAGTGCCACCGGAAAGGTCGGTCAATCGGTCGTGGCTGCCGCCGATGGTTTTGTGGACAGGATTGGGGTTCAGCCGGGCGGCTATGGCAATGTTTTGTACGTCAAACATCCGAACGGGTACACGACGGTTTACGGCCATCTCGACCGTTTTTCAGCGGAAATTCAAAGTTATGTGCGAAAATACCAGTACGCCAACGAAAAATTCGCCGTCGACATCCGCCCAAAAGACGGTTTGTTGAAAGTTCAAAAAGGCGTGGAAATCGCAAAATTGGGAAACTCCGGCGGCTCGACCGGCCCGCACCTGCATTTTGAAATCCGAAATTCTGCCACCGGAAAAGTTTTGAACCCCGAACTTTTTGGCCTGCCCGTCCCGGACAACGTGCCGCCGAGCCTCCGCGATTTGAAAGTTTATTTTTTAAATGAAAAACGCGACGTTTTGGGCGACCGCGATTTGGCAATTTCAAAATCCACGTCCGAAAAAATCTATAATATTAAAGGTGGCGATACGGTGAAATTGGGTGGTTGGCGCATCGGTTTTGGTTTGAAGACATTCGATTCGATGTCCGGTTTTTCAAATGACAACGGCGTTTTTTCCATTTTGATGAAGGTAAATGATGAAAATTCCTTCCTCTGGCGAATGGACGAACTCGATTTTGACGAAACCCGCTACCTCAACGCACACATTGATTACCCGGAAAAAGAAAATCGCGGCGGATATTTCAACCGTTGTTACGTCATGCCGGGCAATCGGATGGGCAATTATGCCCGCATCGAAAACGCCGGAGTCGTCGAAATTTTTTCTGAAAAGCCGCAAAAAATCGAACTCGTCGTCACCGATGCCAGCGGAAATTCTTCGTCGCTCACTTTTTGGGCACTCCGCGATGCTGAAAATATGGAAACTTTTGCCTCCCGAAGTTATCAGTTTGAACTGCCTTTTGATGTCGAAAGCTACCTCTCGCCCGAAAATTTGCAGGTGGATTTTCAAAAAAACTCGTTTTACGAAACTGCTTTTTTGCAGTACCGCACCTCGCCCGACCCCAGTCATTTGATGTTTTCGGATGTCCATCATCTCGGCGACGATGCAACGCCGGTTCACCGATTTTTCAATATTTCCATTTTGCCGCGCAATTTGCCCGACGAGTTGCGGTCAAAAGCCGTCATCGCGAGTTGCCGCAGCCGAAAACATGAAAACTGCGGAGGCCAGTGGAAAGATGGTTTTTTGACTACAAAAGTTCGGTCGTTCGGCGATTTTTGCATCACCGCCGACACCCAGCCGCCGACGATCCGCCCCGTTGTTTTTGACCGCGACATGCGAAAAAAAGGCAGCATGGCTTTCAAAATTGACGACAATTTTGACATTGGCGGCTCAGCGGACAACCTCAGTTTTCGCGGCGAGGTGGACGGAAAATGGATACTTTTTGAATATGACAAAAAACGCGACCGACTCACCTACGATTTTGACGGGCACGTCGGCAGCGGCACGCACAACTTAAAATTGACCGTTCGCGACGACCGCGGAAACGAGGCTGTTTTTGAAAAAGAGTTCGTGCGGTGATGTTTTTCGATTTTTAAAAAACAACTCGACCCGTTGAAATTTTTCATTTAAATAATTCATTTTCAATACATTGTAATTGAAAAACTTCAAAAATGTCTTGGCCGGGACACTGAACAGTGATTTCCAAAACTCAATCTATTCAAACTCAAAAACGTTCGTTGAATAATTGGTTGTGTCAGGAAATGAGTGATTTTAAAAAAATAATTTGCCGAAAAAGGCTGTTGGCGGGGACGCCAACAGCGGCAAGCGGCTGATTTTCAGTTAGTTGCCTTTGTTGGCGTCCCCGCCAACAAATTTCCCCATCACTCGAAATTTGGCACTACCGAATAATTTTCTCACCAAAATTTTTCAAAAATGAAAATTATCACGTTCGCAGCCTGCGCTGCCGGATTGATTTTTTTGGCTGCTTTTGTTTTTCCCAAAAAATCCGAAATGGCAAATACCGCTGCGATGCCCACTGTTTTTTCAACCGAAAATTCTTTCGAAAAAAACATCCCCGGCCAGCCCGAAGAATTGGGCGACGTGCATTGGTTGCGCGATTTTGACGCTGGAATTTTGGAAGCCAAAAAATCCGACAAACCGATTTTGATACTTTTTCAGGAAGTGCCGGGTTGCAGCAATTGCACGAAATTTGGCAACGAAATTTTGCGGCATCCTTTGATTGTCGAAGCCATCGAGACGTTTTTCGTGCCGGTTTGCATTTTCAACAACAAAAAAGGCAAGGACAGCGAGGTGCTTTTCCGGTTCAACGAGCCGTCGTGGAATAACCCGGTGGTGCGGATTGTTCGCCCCGACGGCTTGGATGTCGTACCTCGCATGGCAGATTTTCGTTCGACGTGGCAGGTGGTGAACGGCATTCGAACAGCACTCAATTTGACAGCGACACCTTGCCCAGAATATCTCCAATCTTTTGAAAATGAATTACTTGCGCGAGAAAACGGCCTCGAAACTGCCACGTTTTCGATGAACTGTTTTTGGAGCGGGGAAAAAACAATCGGTTCAATCGAAGGCGTGGTCGAAACCGAACCGGGTTTTCAAAATGGAAAAGAAGTCGTGCGTGCCGTTTTCAATCCGGCGATTGTAAAACGTGCAGATTTGGAGAAAAAGGTCACGTCAAATGGCATCAATTCTTGCCCGAAAAACGAAGGTTTTCGCCCCGACGACGAGCCAAAATATTACCTCTCAAAAACATTTTGGCAGTTCGTGCCGATGACTCCGCTGCAACAAACTCGGGCAAACAGTGCCGTTGGAAAAAATCTTTCGCCCGAAAATTTGTTGTCGCCGAGACAGTTGGCATTGGCAGATTTTGTAAAAAATCACCCCGAAAAAAAATGGCCGTCGGCGATTGGAAAAGAAATTATCGAGGCTTGGGCTGCTGCGAAAAAGATTGAAATTTCAAAATAATTTTTTGAAAAAATAAAAAAGCAACTGCCGAAAATACTCGACAGTTGCTTTTTTTTAAAACCAAAATTTTTCAAAATTTAAATCTCAATCTCCCAAAAACGGCAATTTCACGACCCGCGCCTCCAATTTTTTTGAACCTGCGACGACCATGATTTTCGTGCCCGGTTCCGCAAATTTGGTTTTCACATAACCTGTCCCAATCGGTTTGTCGAGCGACGGCGAATGCGTTCCCGAAGTCACCACGCCAATCGCCGCGCCGCGTGGACTTTCAATCGGATAATCATGGCGCGGCACCCGTTTTTCATCCAAAATGAAGCCGACGAGTTTGCGTTTCACGCCCTCGGCTTTTTGTTTTTTGAATTTTTCGATGCTCGGAAAATCAACGCCTTTTCCCAATTTCGTAATCCAGCCCAGCCCTGCTTCCATCGGCGAAGTCGTGTCGTTTATGTCGTTTCCGTACAAACAAAAACCTTTTTCGAGGCGCAAAGTATCGCGTGCGCCGAGGCCGCAGGGTTTGATGCCGAATTTTTCGCCAGCCTTGAAAATCTTGTCCCAAATTTTCGCGAGGTCTTTGTTTTTTGCATAAATTTCAAAACCGCCCGACCCGGTGTAACCCGTCGCCGAAACAATCACGTTCTCCACGCCAGCAAATTTTCCACGTTGAAAAGTGTAATATTTCATGCTCGCCAAATCCAAATCCGTGAGTTTTTTCAAGGCATCAACGGCTTTCGGGCCTTGCACCGCGAGCAGCCCGGTTTTGGATGAAATGTTGGTCATTTTCACATCAAAACCTTTGGTCAATTTTTTCAGCCACCGCCAATCTTTCAACTCGTTCGAGGCGTTCACCACGAGCATAAACGACTGTTCGTCAGCGACTTGCATCTCCGGCACGTCGTCAAGGCGATAGACCAAAAGGTCGTCCACGATGCCCCCTTTTTTGTTCGGCAGGCAAGAATATTGGACATCGCCGGGATTTAGTTTTGAGACATCGTTCGAGGTCGCGGCCTGCAAAAACGCCAGCGCATCTTTTCCCCGGACGATAAATTCGCCCATGTGCGTCACGTCAAAAACGCCCACCGCGTTGCGCACGCAATGATGTTCATCAGAAATTGTGGTGTACACGATGGGCATATTGTACCCCGCAAACTCGGCCATTTTCGCGCCGAGCGCGATGTGCTTTTCTGTAATTGGTGTGGACTTCATTGTTTAGTTATTAGTTATTGGTTACAGGTTATTGGGATTGGAAATTGGCGAAATTCCAATAACCAATAACTAATAACCGATAACCAAAATTTAAAAAATTCCTTCTCGAATCAAGTCGTGAAGATGCAACACGCCGAGATAATTTTCATTTTCGACCACCAAAAGTTGTGAAATTGAATGTTTGCGGAGCGTTTCGAGGGCATCGGTGGCCATGCAATCGGGGTGGATGGTTTTTGGATTTTTGGTAGAAATTTCATCCGCCCGGACGGTCGAAAAATTTGGGTTTCGTTCGAGCATCCGCCGCAAATCACCGTCGGTGACGATGCCCGTCAATTTTTCAGAATCATCCAAAACAGCGGCCACGCCCAATCTTTTTGAAGAAATTTCCATGATAATTTCCCGCAAACCTGCCGAAACGGACACGACAGGCCGCTCGTTCAATTTATAAAAATCGCGCACGCGCAAATACATCTGCTTGCCGAGCGAGCCGCCGGGATGGAATTTCGCAAAATCTTCGGGCGAAAAACCGCGCAACGAAAGCAGCGCAATCGCCAGCGCATCGCCGAGTGCCATTTGGGAAGTCGTGCTGGTTGTCGGCGCGAGATTGTTCGGGTCGGCCTCTTTTTCGATGGGTGTGAAAAGTGTAAAATCGGAAATTTTGGCCAGAGAACTTTCGCGGTTGGCCGTCATCGCGATTAACTGGTTTCCGCGAGATTTTAAAAGTGGGGCAACGGCTCGGATTTCGGGAGTTTCGCCACTTTTTGAGAGGCACAAAACCAAGTCATTTTCCTGAATCATGCCCAAATCACCGTGAATCGCGTCGGCGGCGTGCATAAAAAGGGCAGGTTGGCCGGTCGAATTTAAAGTAGCCACGATTTTTTGCGCGACGAGCGCACTTTTCCCGATCCCAGTCAAAACCAAACGGCCTTTCGATTGAAAAATGGCCTCTGTGCAGGCAGCAAAATCGGAGGTGTCGTCGAGGCTTGCGGCCAAATCGCGCAATGCTTTTGCTTCGATTTCAATCGTTCGGCGGGCGACTTCCAATAAATTTTTTCTTTGATTTTCCATAAACATCTGACGGCAACCCAGTCAACCAACTACCAATAACCAATCGACTAATCGCAGGGCCAAAGTTCGTCAGACAGCGGATAATTTTTTCCCTGAAATGAAAAATGCCACCACTCCGTCCTAATTCCCTGAAAACCAACACGTTCCAAAGTTTCGCGGAGCAATTTTCGGTTGTCCAAAACATTTTTTGGGTGGCCGAGAAAATCGGTGTGGGCTTCCTTTCCAAAAAAATCGTAGGGCGTTCCCATTTCAAGTTCCTTGCCTTTCGAATCAACGATGGTCAAATCCACCGCCGCGCCGCGGCCGTGCATCGAACCTTTCGCGGGCGGCGTGACGTAATTTGGGTCGGGCACTTTGTCCCAAAGTCGTTGTTGGTACGGTCGCGGGCGGTAGCAATCGAACATTTTTAGCCGCAAATTTTGCTTTTTCAATTCGGCATTTGCCCGCACGATTGCCGCCGCCGCCTCCGGTCGGAGCAGGCATTTTGGGCAATCGTAAATTTTTGTTTTTGTAAAATTATTTGCCGTCGCGTACCGAATGTCAATCAAAATGGTCGCGTCCAAAGTTTCGATGTCCACAAAATTTGTGGGCATTTTTTCAGATTTTGGATGCTGCGCGGCGGGTATTTTTTCGACAGTCGGCGGGGCAGTTTTTACTGTTTTTTCGGTCGAATCAATTGCCGATTTTTCATTTTCTAATTTTGGAGAATCAATTTTTAAAATCGAAACTGGCGGCTGATTTTCAATTTTCGGCCTGTCGGGGCGCGGCGAGTTTTGACAATTTTCAAAAAAGAAAATTGCCAAAAAAGTGGTCAAAACGAGGTGTTTTCTATTCATTTTTTAAAATTTTCGGCTTAATAAGCCAATCCAAGTTGCCGTGTTTTTTGTCATTCAGGAGGAATCCGACTCAACCCAGTTTTTAAAAAAATCTTGAAAATCACTTTCCTGAAATAAAAATCAAGGTAAAACTGGGTTGAGTCGGATTCCTCCTGAATGACAAAAAACACGGCAATTTGGGATAAATTTTACTTATCCAAGTCCTGCAACCGATACTTTTTGACCAGTTTCAAAGCCTCTTCCGAAAAATTTTGAACGTCCGAAAAGCCAGCCTGCTCCAGATTTTCTAGCCATTTTTCCGGGCTGTTTTTCACCGATTTTTTCATTTTCAAAAAATCGGGCTGCCCAGAAACCGCCACCGAAAAATCCCGAAAACTGTCCCAAGCCGTATCATACCGGCGAAAACATTTTCCGTTCGAGGTCGAAGTTTTTCCCGTCCAAGTTGGGGTGCAGGGCATGGCAAAAAAGTTGTTCGCCCCAGTCGCCAAATCTCGCCCGCCCGCAAAACTATTCACCAAACCGCTGGCCACCAAAACCGAAGCCGGAATCCCAAATTTTGACTGCTCGCCGACCGCCACTTTTCCAAAACGGGTGATAAAAGCCATCGCCGTGGCCTCGTCGGGTTCTGAAAAACGGGCGTCGCCGCCGTCCGGTTTCCAGCCGAGCAGCGCGGTGGTTTTTGGGTCGGTTTCTTTTTGGGTAAATTTTTCGGGTGCAGTTTCGGTACGGTCGTCCGAAGAATTGGTCGGCGCGAGGCGCAAGTTTTTTCTGACAAACGCAGCCAAAACGATCAGCGCGATGCCAATTATAAACCAATTTGTTTTTAAAAATTTGATGAACAACATAGCATGAGAAATTTTTTAGTGAAAAAACGGCTGGCCGGGGAGCATTCAGAATAAAATTAAACTCCTGTAGATCAGTTTTTTAGATAAATTTGTTCATCCTTGCGTTTAAGTTTCCTCGAAGTTTAGGGACAAATTTAAACACAAAATGTTTTTTATCGCAAAATATTTTTGCTACAGAAAAAATTTATTTTCAAAACCTTGACCCCGAAACTTGGACTTCGTTCGTTTGTGTAAATATTCATCGGATGACTTCAAGTCATCGGATGAATTTGAGGTTTTTAAAATCAAAAAATGAAAAAAATACTTTTCGCCACACTGCTGTTTTCTGTCCAAATCGGCTTTGCCCAAATCCCCGGTTCGCTCGCCCCGCCGCCCGAACGTGGCATGATTTGCCCGACAAATATCGGCCTCGCAAAAGCATGGTGGCAACGTGCGAACGACCTTTTTGCCAGCCAAGATGTCGAGGGCGCGGCGGAGTTTTTCAAAAAATCGATGCAGGCGGACAGCGCGTTTTGCGACCCGATTTATGGTTTGAGCATCCTTTATTTTGCGTGGGGAAAGGTGGACAGTGCGGAGATTTTTGGGCGGCTGGCGTTTTCAAAAAATCCGTCGTCCGAAAAATTGAAGTACAATTTGGCTTCCGTTTTGGCCGCGAAAATGAAGTTTTTGGAAGCGATTCCGCTGCTCGAAGATTTGGCAAAAACGGATTTTAAAAAAGCAGAAACCCTCGAATTGCTTGCCCAAATGTACCTTTTTGCCGAAAATTTTGAAAAATCCATCGCCGCCGCCGAGTCATCTTTGGCAATTTGCGAGGCGACCAATCCAGCTTTGGCTGGGCTGAATTATTTGATTTTGGGCAGCAATTGGCTTTGGCAGCACCAACCGGAAAAAGCAAAACCGTTGTTTGAAAAAGCCGAATCGCTGGGAGCGAACGTGCCGGAGAGTTATAAAAAAGCGGCGGGTTTTTGAGATTGGTTATTAGGGAACAGGTCAAACGCATTAAAATCCATTCCCGAAGGGAATCTATGTTTATAGCTCAGAGCAAGGGCATTTTCCTCAAATCCCGAAGGGATTTTATGTTTTCAGGCGCGAGTTTTTACATAAAATCCCTTCGGGATTTCT
>JANNMS010000333.1:0-8847 GCA_031398055.1 Saprospirales bacterium
ATGCCGTAGGCATGGCATTTTGGCAGCAACATTCACGGATAAAATGCCATGCCTACGGCATTTCCCTGCTTGATTAACCTTGTTTTCTACTAAAATGCCAACCCTACGGGTTTTTGAAATTTTAATGCGTTTGACCTGAAAATCAATAAAAAAAATGAAAAGTCTTACAATTCAAGTACTGAGGGAAAATGTTTAAACTATGTTTAAACCGGGGCAATAAAAAAGGAGTTGTGTCCAGCACAACTCCCTGATAATCAACGTGGAGGATAACGGATTCGAACCGATGACCTCTTGCATGCCATGCAAGCGCTCTACCAGCTGAGCTAATCCCCCCTTTCAATAAAACCAAGTAGTCATATTCCTCAAAACCGGGGGCAAATGTAAACTCATTTTTGCTGGACAAAAATTTCAAACGAAAGATTTTTCATTAAGTAATCGATAGGCCGCTTGATTCCGATGAAAATACTTCTTGTACTCATCGATATCAAACCCTTTTTATTCAAATTTAACCCGATTGTAACCCATGACTCAAAATTACAAAATATCATCCGAAAGGGAGTAATCCGAAAAATGCCTTTCAAATTGGAGCAATCGGTGACGTACCGTTTGCCATCGGCAGAAGCCAATTTCAGTTGGCTACAAACTGTAGCCAACCTTCCATAATCGGTGAGGTATGTTTGAAAACGAAGCACAAAACAAAAAAAACAGAACTTTTTGTTGTAAAAAAATTACTACAGCACCGACACCGTACTCATTGTTTGCCTTGGAATGAATCGAGCCGATAGACTTTTTGAATTTCCTTTCTCAATTTTTTCCACGCAGAAACCAGCCTTGATTTCGTGGTGACCGGAGCCATAAAAAAACGCACGCAATCAAAATTGCGTGCGTTTTTTTATGGGCATCAGTGGCTATAATTTTTCCAACTCCATTTTCCGATTTTCTTTTTCTTGCCTAAAAATGGAAGGCGTCAACCCGGTAATTTTTTTGAACTGGTTTGATAAATGTGCCACACTGCTGTAATTGAGCATGTAGGCGATTTCGGTCAGGTTCTGCTCGCCGGACAAAAGCAACTCTTTTACCTTTTCAATTTTATTATTGATAATATATTGCTGGATCGTGTCACCTTTCATTTCCGAAAAAGTATTGGCCAAATAGGTGTAATCGTAGCCCAATTTTTTACTGATGTAGGCCGAATAATTCACTCTTGGCAATTCATCGGCGTAGTGGATCATCTCGATAATTACGTTTTTTACCTTTTCGGTGAGGATGTCTTTTCGGTCGTCCATCAATTCCAGCCCTGATTTTTGCAAAGCGATTTTCAAATAATTGCGCTGCTCGGTGGTGAGCTCTTCTTGGAGTTCGACCTTGCCCAATTCGACGGCAAAATCATCCAGCCCCATTTTTTTCAGGACTTCTCCCACGAGCATTTTGCATCGCTGGCTGACCATGTATTTGATATGTAAAATCATAATTGAAGTGGTCTGGGCTTTTTGTTTTTAAAAAATCGAATGGTTTTTGGAGAGGAAAAATCCGCGAAACGGAGTTCCGGGACAATCCAATTGCCAAATAAAAACCGCGTTCTTAACCTTTTTTGTGGACAGATTGCAACGACAACCCGCCTGTTTTGCCCAAATTGTAGCGATTTTTCCCCAAATCCGGAGTGGGGTGGGGTGGCACGTACTTTTAACCAAACTGATAAACGACCTTCAAAAATTGAATTTTTAAAATCAAAAAATATGAAATCCTCTAAATTCAAAAGTCTCGGGTTTTTAATGCTTATCGCCCTGTTTTACTTTTCGATTGCCACTTTTTGGTTGGGTGCCTGCACCGAAGAAGGTCGAAATGAAATGGGAAAATCGGGTGAAAACATGGGCAACAGCGTGTCGCGCGAAGCCCAACGGGTGGCCGACAGCATCGAAATAAAAAGGAAAGAAGCCGCTGCAGACCTCGAAAGAGAACGCAAAGAATTGGGTGACCGGATCGAACGCGGATTGGACAACGTCGACCGAAAATTGGCAGAAGCCGACGCCAACATCAAAAAGGCATCGGCGAAGGAAAAAGAACGCTGGCGTGAACGCCGCAAGGATTTGGAGGCCTGGAAAAACGACCTCGAAAACGATATGAAAGAATTGAAAAGCGACACCAAACGCGAATGGAAGGATTTCAAACTGGCACTCGCCGACCGTTTGGACAAAATGGAAAAGAAATTGGAGGAATAGAAAAAAATCGCTCTCGCAAAAAACGAGCGTCACCATAAATAGGGATTCTGTTCTTTTTTTAATTTCAGATACCCTGCGTCGGGCAAACTTCGGTTTGCCCGACTTTTTTTTACCACAAAGGCACATCAGGAAACATAAGTTTTTAAACCAAAATCTTATGTTTCCTGATGTGCCTTTGTGGTAAAAGTAATTTTGTTCTTTTCCCAAACCGGGCAATTTTTCCCCAAAAAAGGACAATCTCTCCTCAAATTTTTCAGAAAAGCATTGGGTACGAACTTTTTAGAAAAACTGATAAACCCATGGTTTTTCATTCCTAAAACTGCTTTAAAATGGATATTCAAACAGAAAATAGGGCTCGACGCAGGTGGTATCACCATTTTAGCTGGGACAGCATGTATGCCCAAGCGGGCATGGCGGGTCTGGTTGCGGCCATTTTTATGGCAACCGCGATATTTATTTTGAAATTGGCATTTGAGGAAATCCCGCTCTGGCTTTTGTACATGCCTTATTTGTTGCTGATTGCGAAAATCTGGTTTTTCCTCGTCGCCGAAAAAAAGTCGTTGACTGCTTCCGAATCGTTTTTTGACAAAGGCATCGTCGGTGGATTGACCGTGAGTCTGGCTGCGGCCATCTCGTTTTTTGTCATCGAGGCCGTCATTTTTACCATCGTTCCGGCGGTGACGATTTCAAATAAATTTGGGATGCAGGCCACGGATTTTGGCTCGGCGTTGACGGTTTTTGGTAGCCAATCGTTGGAAATCATTGTGTACGGCTTCATTTCGACCTTCATCTGCCTGCAATATTTGAAACGCCCGGCGGAGGAGTCCCAAACTACGGCCTGATTTCTTTCGTACATCCAGAAACCAAAAGTTTGAAAAATGACAAAAAATAAAGCGGGGCTCTCGCACCCATCCTTGGGTCTGCCCCAAAAAGACACCACCCAAATCGCCAAATCGCTCAACCAATTGCTGGCCGACCAGCATGTTTTGTACATCAAATTGCGGAATTTTCACTGGAATTTGACCGGTTCGAGTTTTGTGGAAATCCACCAATTTTTTGAAAAACTGTACAACGCGCTGGCCGAAGACATTGATCAAGTGGCTGAACGCATCCAACAATTGGGACTTCCTGCCATCGGTTCGATGTCCGAATTTTTGAGCCACGCGACTTTGAAAGAAGCCAAAGGTGGAAAAATAAACCAAGTCGACGCGATTCAAGAATTGGTGGCCGACAACGATTCGTGCTCGCGGAAAATCCGTTCAGTGATTTCCACTTTTGAAGAAAATTACGACGATCGCGGAACGGTGGATTTGTTGACGCGCCTCATTTTGAACCACGAGAAAAACGCTTGGATGCTCCGGCGGTACCTCGGTTGATTTGGAGGTCGGAATTTATTCCGACCCTGCTGTGGACGGAATAAATTCCGACCTCCAATTTTATCACGATTTTAAAAAACTATTTTATCATGGCAAAATCACTTTTTTTTAGTTTTATCGCCCTGCTGCTGACCAGTTCAGTTTTTGCCCAAGTGGGCATCAAAGCAGGCGTCAACCTCGCTTCGATTGGCGAGGAACACACCAATGTTTCGAGCGACGACGTCGAAAACCGTTCGATCACTGCACCGGTCGTTGGGCTGGTTTTCAACATGAAAATGGGCGACCATTTTGCAATCCAACCGGAACTGCTTTACACCCAAAACGGGGGCAGAAATAAGTATTCTGTTTTGGAAATCAACACGGAAAGAGAGTACCGAGTGCATTATTTGGAAGTTCCCGTTTTGCTGAAAGTCATGGCCGGAAATGCGGAATACAATGGGGTTGGTGTCCATTTTGGCGTTGGGCCGTTTGTCGGTTATGCTTTGAACGGGAAATGGAAATCGACGACTTCCGTTTTTGGCAGCGACAACATCGTGACCGAAAACGACTTCACGTTCGATGAAGAAGACGATGCCCGGCGTTTAAATTATGGAATTATTGGCGCGGCAGGTGTGTCGTTTGGCCGTCTCGTTTTTGACCTGCGGTACAATTACGGATTGAATAACCTGCTGGACAGCGACGCAAACAACAACAATGACAATTATAAAATCCTCCAAACGCGCGGCCTCGCCCTGACTTTGGGGTACAATTTTTAACTAATTTTTCATCCTGAACATTATTTCTTGTAGCATTTGATTCCCGCTCAAACCGTCGTTGAAGTTTTTTCAACGGCGGTTTTTTTGTTGCACAAACAATTTTACCACAAAGACGCATCAGGAAACATAAGTCTTTAAAAATCAAAAGCTTATGTTTCCTGATGTGTCTTTGTGGTAAAATTGTTTGTGGTTTCTACGTCTCCCAATTTCTGAAAAGTAATAAAAAACGTCGTCCCTTCCCCGACCTTCGATTCGACGTCAATATTTGCCCCGTGCGATTGGATAATATTGAGCGTCCCGGCCAAACCGAGCCCCAAACCGTTGGGTTTGTTGGTAAAATAAGGCTCAAAAAGCCGGTTCATATTTTCTGGGCTGATGCCCTCGCCGGTGTCGCAGATCGAAACCACCAATTTTTCAAACGTCTTTTTTACCGAAACTTCCAGCACGTCGTGGTCCAATTTCATGGCTTCGATGGCATTGACAATAATATTTGTAAAAGCAATTTTGATTTTTTCCTTGTCCACAAAAACAATGTCGTCCTCTTTCGTAAAATTGGTTTTGAGGGTGATGTTTTTCAATTTCAATCGGTCGTTGGTTTCTTCCAAAGTTTCCAAAATGATTTCGCGGAGCGACCAATTTTCCCGTTTCAATTCGGTGGGGCGCGACGAATTCAGCAGTTGCGAAATCAAATCTTCGATGCGTTTCGTGTTCCTTTTGATGATGTCGAGGCACTCCGTGATCTCGTTTTCTTCCGGCAAATCCACCCGGATGCTTTCGAGCGCAAGGCCAATATTGGTCAATGGGTTGCGGACTTCGTGGGCCAGCATCCGCATCAAACGGCCGGTGGCTTCCATTTTTTCGGAGCGCAAAATGGCGCGTTCTTCCTGGATTTTCGCGCTCAAATCGTGCACCACGCCCTGGCAATAAAATTGATTGTTTCGGTCGGATTGCAGCGTCGCGTAAATCAAACAGATGCGCCGCTCGCCGTTTTTGCAAAGGATTTCGATTTTCCGGTCGGCGATTTCGCCTTTCAAAATCAGTTCGTGTTCAATGGTTTTTCCTTCTTCTTTGTCGGCGTACAAATCGCTGGTGTGCATTGCCAACAATTCTTCCTGCGAATACCCGGTCAAGTGCATCGCCGAATTGCTGATGCTCAAAATCCGTCCCTCAAAATCGGAAATGAAAATCATGTCGCGCGACTTTTCAAAAACGGTGCGGTATTTCCGCTCGTTTTCGCGGGCAGATTTGATGATGGCGGCCTGCGCCAAAGAATATCGGATGCTGCGTTCGAGTTTGTCGGGGGTCAAACTGCCTTTCAACATATAATCGAACGCGCCCAATTCGGCGGCGGCCACGTCAATTTCGGGGTTGTCGAGGCCGGTGAGCAGTATCATCGGCTCTTCGCATTGCGCTTCGAGGGCTTCGCGGATCAGTTTCAGGCCAGTGTGCGGCCCCAAAAAATAGTCGATAATATAGACATCGTGTTCGCATTCTTTGATGCGGTGCAGGCCTTTTTCATAATTTGCTGCCCACTCAATGTCGAACGCCCGACCCGAAATTTCTTTCAAATGTTCGGTCGTCAAAAGGAAATCGTCCTCGTCGTCGTCGACGATCAAAACCCGGATACGTTTCATTGTAAAAATGTTTGGAGGTCGGAATTTATTCCGACCCCACGCTGTAAATTTTTGATTTTCAAAGACTTGCATGGATTGGTCGGAATAAATTCCGACCTCCGGCCTCACTTTGGCAACTCCACCAACTCCAACCAAAAATTGCCAAGCAACCGCACGGAATCCACCAATCTGGTATAAGTCACTGGTTTGGTGATGAAACAATTGACCCCCAAATTGTAACTTCGGAGCACGTCCTCGTGGGCTTTGGAAGTCGTGAAAATGGAAATAGGAATGGATTTGAATTTTTCATCCGATTTGATGATGCGGAGGGCTTCGCGCCCGTCCATCCTCGGCATGTTCAAATCGAGCAGGATAAAACCCGGTTTTACGTGTTTTTCAAGCCCCGAAAATTTCCCCCGGTGGTGGAGAAAATCGAGCAACTCGATGCCGTCGGAGACAAAATAAATGTCGTTCAGCAGTTTGCATTCCTCGAAGGCTTCTTTGGTCATCATCCGGTCGTCTTCGTCGTCGTCGGCCACGACAATGATTACTTTTTGCTTTTTCATGATGGATTTGATTGGGTAATTTTAAAGATGGTTTTTGAAAAAAATCGGGAGCGAAAATGGCAAAAATTAGCGTGTAAAATTGGTTTTTGAGGTTTTAGATTTCGGAGAAATCCAACGTTTGTAGAAAAGCCGGTGGCAATTTTTTACGACTTCGGAGAAGTCGCATATTTGTAAACTAATTGATTGTCAATCATTTAAAACAAACGTTCGACTTCTCCGAAGTCGTAAATAATTGGGTTCTGGTTTTCTACAAACGTTGGATTTCTCCGAAATCTAAAACCTCAAATAACTTCTTGCGCTTCCATCGGCAGGGCAACAAAAAACGTGGCACCCTCGCCCAATTTTCCTTCCGCCCAAAGTTTCCCGTTGTGATTTTGCACCACTTTTTTGCAGATTGCGAGGCCGATCCCCGTGCCTTCGTAATCCGCGCGGGTGTGCAATCTTTTGAACGGCAGGAAAATCTGCTCCGCAAATTCGGGGTCAAAACCAATCCCGTTGTCCTCGAACCGCAACAAAACGTACTCCGTGAAAAGGTCTAAATTGAAATCAAATTTTTGCTTTTGATTTAAAATCTCGCTGCTGATTTTGATGGCACAAGGTGTTTCTGCTTTCGCAAATTTTAGGGAATTGGTCAAAAAATTCTGCACCAATTGCTGCATTTGCAGGGGGATTGACCGGATGGTCGGCAGGTTTTGGGCAAAGATGGAGGCATTTTTTTTCACTATTTTTTCCTCGACGTCCTCTTTTACCTTTTCCAAGATTTCGTTCAAATCCGTGTTTTTGAACTGTTCCGGGCTGCGTTTTGTGCGCGACAAAACCAGCAAATTATCAATCAAAACGTGCATCCGCGCCGCGCCATCCAGCATCCGGTTGAGGTAAAAAGCGCAAGTTTCGTCAAAATCCCCGGCACATCTGGTTTGCAGCCGGTCGCCGAAAGACGTGATTTTGCGCAGCGGCTCCTGCAAATCGTGCGAGGCGACGTAGGCAAATTCCTCGGCATCTTTGTAGGCTTTTTCCACCTCGACGATTTTCGCTTCGAGATTTTTTTGGATGGTTTTCATGTGGGTCACGTCGGCGGTCGAACCGACGGCGTGTTTTGGTTTATCCCCGTTCCATTCGATAATTTTCAGGTGCGAAACCACATAAATGGTGTTGCCCAACCGGGTGCGCATTTTTACTTCATGCAAGGGCACATCCCCGTTTTTGGACATATCTTTGATGAAAGTTTTCCTGTTTTTTGCCTTCCCCAAATCGTCGTCTTCGACGTGCTGATAGGCTTTTTGAACCGGAAACCAATCTTTGGAACGTTCATTTTCAGGATATTCCAAGATATTCCAATAGCCATCCGACCATTTCAACAGGTCATTTTCCATGTCCCATTCCCAGGTGCCGAGCTTCATCACTTTTTCGGCCTCGGTGAGTTGGGTCTCGTATTTCTTCAAATCCTGATAAATCAAACTTTGCTCCGTGCAATCCCAAATCGTGCCGATGACTTTGGTAAAGTTTCCTGCCTCGTTGCTGATCGGTTTGCCATATTCCCGGATGTTTTTTTGCGCTCCCTTGGGCAGGTTGATGCGGTATTCCAAAATATAGGGTTCGCCGGTTTTGAAAGATTTTTCCAAGTGGTTTTCAAATTTTCCCTGGTCTTCGGGGTGCAGTAGCGTTCGGTATTTTTCGAAATCGAATGCTTTTTTGTCCGCCTCGCCTTTCACCTCAAAAATTTCGTAGGCACCCACCGACCAAAAAATATACCCCTCGTCGGGCGTCCATTCCCATTTTCCAAACTGAAAAGATTCTTCGGCCAATTTGACGACCTGCTCCAATTGACGGTTTTTTTGTTCCATTTCTATCCGTTCGGTCACGTCCGCCGCGATGCCAAAATATTCGAGCGGCTGGCCGTTTTTATCTTTTTTGAAAACAGAAACCGTCGGTTCGAGAAAAATAGGCTTGCCCTGTTTCGTTTTTATGGTAAATAAAAACTTGACCTGCGGTTGGCCTTGCCCCAATTTTTGGATGTTTTGGATGATATTCATTTGCTCTTCCGGCTCGACGGTTTTGAAAAGCATGCCGTCCATCGCCTGCAAATCCATGGCATTGTAGCCCAGCACGTCATAGATTTTTTCGTTGGCGTACAGGATTTTGAAATCCTCTGCCCTCAAAATGAACAAAATATAGGGCAGCGCATGGCTAAAAGCATCGAAAAAACCTTCGGCAATGTTTGAAGAGGAGTACGCTGGTGAAGTAGAGAATGAATTCATGTTGCCACTTTTTTGGGTAATTGGAGGTCGGAATTTATTCCGACCACGCTTGGTCGGAAT
>JANNMS010000022.1:0-10977 GCA_031398055.1 Saprospirales bacterium
CATTTCAAACTGGCCCAACTTGCGACCCGGACAACGATGGTTTGACAAATGCACAAGAAACCACCGCCGGAACCAACCCGAACGATTCGGATTCTGACAACGACGGCTTGAACGACGGCGAGGAAGTTTCAGGAATTGACAACCCGGCCACGACTTTGGTCCAGCCAAATGCGCCGAGCAACCCGACAAATCCATGTTCGCCATTTCAAACCGGCCCAACTTGCGACCCGGACAACGACGGTTTGACAAATGCCCAAGAAACCACCGCCGGAACCAATCCAAATTTGGCTGACACCGACGGCGATGGCTTGAACGACGGCGAGGAAGTCACCGGCGTTGACAGCCCCGCAACAACTTTGGTTCAACCAAATGCACCGAGCATCCCGACAAATCCATGTTCGCCATTTACAACTGGCCCAACTTGCGACCCGGACAATGATGGTTTGACAAATTCGCAGGAAACTACCGCCGGAACAAATCCGAAGGACTCTGAATCAGACAACGACGGTTTGAACGACGGCGAAGAAGTTTCAGGAATTGACAGCCCGGCAACGACTTTGGTCCAGCCAACAGGCACCACTTCAAATCCATTGAACCCCTGCGACC
The DNA here is from genome assembly GCA_031398055.1 of Saprospirales bacterium. Taxonomy (GTDB): domain Bacteria; phylum Bacteroidota; class Bacteroidia; order Chitinophagales; family Saprospiraceae; genus M3007. Next base: position 607 of record JANNMS010000022.1, read on the forward strand.
CATTTCAAACCGGCCCAACTTGCGACCCGGACAACGACGGTTTGACAAATGCCCAAGAAACCACCGCCGGAACAAATCCAAATTTGGCTGACACCGACGGCGACGGATTGAACGACGGCGAAGAAGTCACCGGCGTTGACAACCCGGCCACGACTTTGGTCCAGCCAACCGGAACCACTTCAAACCCGTTGAACCCCTGCGACCCATTTCAAACTGGCCCAACTTGCGACCCGGACAACGATGGTTTGACAAATAGTCAAGAAACTATCGCCGGAACAAATCCGAACGACCCAGATTCTGACAACGACGGTTTGAACGACGGCGAAGAAGTTTCAGGAATTGACAGCCCGGCAACGACTTTGGTCCAGCCAAATGGCACAACTTCAAACCCCAACGACCCTTGTTCGCCATTCACAACGGGCGCGGGCTGCAGCACGGGAACGGTTGTTCTCAATGCAAAAGTCATTTTGCAGGGAGCCTTCAATTCGACCTCCGGTTTGATGTACGACAGTTTGCGGACGCAGGGACTTTTGCCCATTTCGCAGCCATATTCTGTGATGCCGAGGTTCAATCACCACACCGGAACGGAGACCCGCGGCGCATCTGCTTTCAATGCAAATGGCGCAAATTCAGTCGTTGACTGGGTTTTTGTCGAACTCCGCGACGCGAGCGACAACACCGAAATCATCTCGACCCGCGCAGCCCTCGTCCAACGCGACGGAGATATCGTGGATTTGGATGGCGTTTCGCCGCTCACTTTCACGGCCGCGAACGGTTCGTATTTCATCGCCGTCAACCACCGGAACCACCTCGGCGCGATGACCGCCGCGCCCGTGGCCTTGACAAATGCCGGAACAACGGTTGATTTCACGAACCCGGCCACCGCAACTTTCGGAACGCACGCCCAAAAAACGGTCGGAACGAAAACCGTTTTGTGGGGCGGAAACTCGAACAACGACGACCGTTTGATTTTCGTCGGCCCGTTCAACGACAGCGACCGCGTGAAAGACGACGTGCTTTTTGCCACCGACCCGACCAATCCGACGGGCGATTTTGCCCACATCGAAGGCGGTTACCGGCAAGGGGACACCAATTTGGATGGCGACACAAAATATCAGGGCCCGAAAAACGACCTCGACATCCTGATATTTTTCAATGTCGCTTTGTACCCGAACAACCCGGCGCACAACCCGATTTATATCATTTACGAGCAGTTGCCGTAGTTTTTTGACGGGGTGACTTTGTGTCACCCCGTCAATTTTCTCTTGCTCTTTTTATTTGTTTTTGTCATTTTGAAAAAAATTAAAGTCAAAATTGAAAGTTGTTGACCCAAAGTTTTTTTCAAAAAATTAAAACTAGAAAATCATTTAAAAAGAGCCAAACCCTTGATTTTCAATTTTTTAAATTAAAAAATAATGAAGAATTTTTTCAAAATAATAATCGCAGCGGCCATCGTGGCAGGGTGGGGCAGTGCAGCCACCGCACAAGTCCAATTCAAAATCGAGCGGATGCACAACTCGACCTATTTCATGGTTTCGGCAGTGCCCGACGTGAATTATGAATCGCCGATGAACATCGTTGCCACCGCGCAGGTCACGGTAAAAGTGCCGACCGGCAAATTCAAAATGCCGGAAATCGTCAATTTGAGTGCCGCCGGGCAGTGGCAGGTCAACGGTCGCAGCGACGCGCCGAAAGAGGCCCCCGAATTTGACTACCTCTATTTTGGTCTGAAAAATTTGGGAACCACCGCTTTCAAATTTCAAAAAGGAAAGGACACCCCGCTTTTCATGTTGAAAGCAGGCGACGTTTGCGATGTCAAAATTCAATTGGTGGACAACGCTGCCGACCCATTTTTCGGGAAAAATTCGATGCGGGCGAACATCGGCAACCAAATCACGATCCTCGGGGCCGAGGGCGATGCATGGTCTGGCAATTTGAACGGCGGTTTTTGCGAATGTTTCGTGGAAGAAACGCCTGAAATCGGCGCGGGCGAAATCCTGATTTTCCCAAACCCGGTAAACGGCCCGACGGTAACCTATGCTTTTACAAAAGATGAAAAAGACAACGCCACCTGCGACCTGATTTTGTACGACATGGCCGGGCGGCGCATCTTTTTCCAAAAATTGGAGCCAAAAAACGGCTACAACGAATACACTTTGGATGTTTCGATGTACCCGATCGCGGTCTATCAAATGGAAATCTGGGGGCTGAAACTGCGCTCGATGTACCAGGAAATCATCAAAACGGAGTGAGTACAGAATTTTTGTTTTAAAAACTGAAAGGCACACCGGAGATAATCCACGGTGTGCCTTTTTTGTTTTTTAAAGTGAGTACCGGACAGGAACAAATCTCAAAATTTAAATTCCACTTGGCCTTATGTTTATTGGCGGAAACGTCGTACCCAAAATTTTAATCCCCCAACAAAGCAAATGAAATCGCCTTTGCACAAGTCCTGGCAAAGGCGATTCATTCACTCGTTCACTACAAATCATTAAAACTTAAAACCAACGGAAACTTGCCCGACCGAAGTTTTTCCACTGCCCAAAAATGCCCGGGCGTTGTCATTTGTTACATCCACAAAACCTTGGTTGTACCGCACGCCGATCATCATCCGGCTGAAATTATAAGACAGACCGGCCGTCAAACCGGCATCGAATTTTTTAAAACCATCGATAACAACCGTATTGTCATTAAAAACGGTGTAATCCGGCGTCGAAATCAAATAGGACGCGAACGGGCCAACCTGTAAATCGAACGCCGATAATTTGAAAGCCACCGGCAAATAAAAATCAACGTAGTTCATGTTCAAGGTTTGGCGTTCATTGAGCGGTTTAAAACCAGTGCCTTTTGTCGAAAAACTCAATTCGGGTTGGAGCGACAAAAAACCGGGGAGCACCCCAAAATCGGCAAAAATGCCGAGGTGATACCCGATCCGTTCGCTTTTGCCCGGCAAATTATCGAAGGAAACCGTGGAAGCGTTCAATCCGCCCCGGATCCCCACTTTGTTTTGGGATTGGGAAATTGTGGGCATCAAAAACATGAAAACCAGCATCGGCAAAGCCGCAGCGTTCAAAAATTTATTTTTCAAAATATTTTAATTTTAGTTTGGTAAAAGGAATGGTGATTTGGGGCATATTCCTTTTTCTATTTTTTGCCAGCCTCTTGTGCTGCTTCCTTTTTCATTTGTTCGTTCGCGTAAATCGCGATTTCGACCCGGCGGTTCTGCGAGCGGTTCGTGTCGTTATCGTTCAAAACGGCCGGTTGGCTTTCGCCCCATCCCTGGATTTTCAGGCGGGAATAGGCCACGCCGTTCGAAATCAGGTAACCGGCCACTGCGTCGGCGCGTTTTTCGGAAAGCGTTTGGTTGAACGAAACCGAGCCCACATTATCGGTGTGCCCGACGACGAGCAAATCCGTTTCTGGGTATTGTTTCAAGGATTCGGCGAATTTCCGGAGGTCGGCTTTGTTGGATTCTTTCAAATCCGTTTTGCCAAAATCGAACAACAATTCGCTGTTGAAAGTCAATTTGATGCCCTCCCCCACCCGTTCGACGGTGGCCGTTTTGCCCAATTCCTCTTCCATTTCCTTGGCTTTTTTGTCCATTTTGTTGCCGATGATGACACCGACCGAGCCGCCGACGGCCGCGCCGAGAATCGCACCGAGCACCGTGTTGTCGCTCCGGTTGCCGATGATTCCACCGACCACCGCACCAGAAGAGGCTCCGATGACGGCACCTTTTTCGGTTTTGCTCATGCCAGATTTGCTGCTGGGCGTCGAACTTGTTTTTTGGGAATTTTTACATCCAGCCAATAAAGCAATCGACATAACTAAAGAAAAAAGTATCTTATTCATGATAATTTCGCTTTTTTAAAACGGTTAGAAATTGATTTTGTGAATGAATTTTCACAGAACAAAGGTCAGGGCAGCCGCAAGTCCAAGTGTTGTACAATTCCGGCGAAGAATTGCATCATTCACGGTTGAGGTGTGAATCATGCAATTCTTTCCCAAAATTCTGTAATGCTTTTCAGCTTTCTGACCATGACTTTTGTGCGATAAAATCACTGATATCAGTATGCGACCTTATTTTTTTACCATTGCATGGATGGTTTTTGGCCTCTGTGCTTGCAAAAAAAACGCCCCCACCCAACGACCGCCCTGCGATTCGCAAGAAGTCGTCATCCCACAGGACACCTCTTTTTTGAGCACCCCGCTCGTCATCCCGACCCAATTGATCGAGGACAAACTCAACCGCGCCATCCGGCAGGACATCCTGCACGACGACGATTTTGAGAACAAAAAAAAGAATGGGAAAAAAGATAATTTCAAATTAAAAGTCTCGCGTCTCGGCGATATTCAAGTAACTTGGAAGGACAATGTGGCAAAATACCAAGTCCCGTTGCAGGTATTGGTCGAGCGGCAAATCGTGTCAAAAGATGTGCTCCGCCTGTCAAAATCGCTCGCATTAAAAACCGAATTTAGCCTCCAAGTGGTTTTCGAAACGACTTTGGACGTCGGTGAAAACTGGAAATTGCAGCCCCAAACCAAATTTTACTCTTTTTCTTGGCTCAGCGAAGTGAAGGCTTTGGGCGGCCTGATTGACTTAAAAAAATTGGTCGAACGGCGGATGCTCAAACAGATGCCGCAGGTTTTGTACAACATGGACTCGACCATCGCAGCTAACGTGCGCCTCGACCGGGCAATCGGAAAAGTGTGGCTGAACATCCAAAAACCAATCAGGATCAACAAAAAAGAAGAAATTGTTTGGCTGAAAGTCCACCCGATCCGCTTTGAAATGGGCACGATCACCACCGAAAAAGGCAACCTGATGATCCAGGGCCGCCTCTCCGCCACCACCGAAACGCTCCTCGGCGAAGATCCCGTCCACACCACCGATTCCACGTTGCCACCGCTCGTCAAACGAAAAAAACTGCCCGACGAGGCATACATTTATATGCTTTCCGAAATCCCGTTTTCAGATATCAATGAAATAATTGGCCGAAAACTCGCCGGCAAAACCTTCGACTTGCCTGGCCACAAAATCAAGGTGAAAAACGCCGAGGTCTGGGGCTGCGGCCCAAATTTGATGATTCATCTGGCGGTGCAGGGCGATGCGAAAGGCGATATTTACCTGCAAGGCACCCCGAAATACGAGCCCGATTCGCAGCGGATTGTTATCCAAAACTTTGAATTTGAGGTAAAAACCGAGGAATTTCTGATGGCAAGTGCCGATTGGCTGCTCCACGACACGTTCAAGGAACAGGTAAAATCCGCGCTCAGCCTCGAACTGGCCGACAAAATCGCCCAAATCCCCACGAAAATCATGGAAGGAATCGAGCGCGGAAATGCGGGCAAAAAAATGGACATCATCATCGAAAAATGGGATTTCAAACCCCAACAAATCTGGGTGCGGCCCACCGATATCGCCACGCTCGTCATCGTGAATGCCAAGGCGCGGATCGAATTGGAGAAGATTTGACCGCCTTGCTTTTTACTTCTTCCGAACCCACCGGAAAATCTTTTCATACAATTTCTGCTCATCAATCGGCTTCGAGATATAATCGTCCAGACCCGCCGCTCGACTTTTTTCAATGTCAATCGTCGTAACATCGGCGGTCAGGGCGATGATCGGGATGGAGAGTTTCATTTCATTTCGGATAAAAGCGGTCGCCTCGAAACCGTTCATTTCAGGCATTTGAAGATCCATCAAAATGAGGTCGTAATTGTTCGCTTGCAGTTTTTCAATGGCGATTTTCCCGTTTTCGGCTATCTCCACCTCAAAGCCAAAGTCCATCAAGATAATTTTTATCAACAGTTGGTTGAGTACCACGTCTTCCGCGACCAGCACTTTTACGGTGTTTGTTTCCAATCGAGTTTCTGTTTCACTTTCCAATATTGCCACTGTTTCTTCTTGCGATTGATTGAAACTTAAAATAAAACTAAACACCGAGCCTTTTCCCAATTCACTGACAACATCAATCGTGCCGCCCTGCCGTTCGATCAGTTGTTTGACGATGGCGAGGCCGAGGCCCGTGCCGCCGTAGGCCCCGCCGCCCTCGGTATAAACCTGTTCAAAATTATTGAAAACCTGCGCCAGTTTGTCTGCTGGAATACCGATGCCGGTGTCGGCGAGCGCAAATTCGACGGTGGCTTTTTCGGCATCCATTTCCAGCAATTTCACGCGAATCGCAACCTGCCCTTCGTTGGTGAATTTCACCGCATTGCCCACCAGATTGAGGATGATTTGGCGCAGCCGCAGCGCGTCGCCGACGAGCGTTTCGGGGATGGCGGGGTCGTATTCCTCTATCAAAACGAGGTTTTTTTCCTGAATTTTTGATTCGAACAAGCGCAGCATCCCCGCCACCGATTCCGTCAATTTGAACGGCTTTTTTTCAAACGTCATTTTCCCCGCATCCACTTTGGCGAGGTCGAGGATGTCGTTTATCAAAACCAACAGCGCGCTGCTCGATTCTTTTATCGCAGAGATGTATTCCTTTTGCCGGTCTTCCAGTTTCGTCTTCAAGATTATGTTGGTGAATCCGATGATGGCGTTCATCGGCGTGCGGATTTCGTGGCTCATGTTCGACAGGAACTGCTGTTTTGCCCGCACGGTGTCTTCTGCAATCTGCCTTTTTACCTCGGCCTCGCTGTTGGCTTTTATCAGTTCGACATTGGCGGCTTGCTGTTCGACGGCCTCGGTGATGTCGCGGGCAATGACGACGGCGGCGTACACCTCCCCGTTTTCGGCTTTGAGCGGTATGTAAAAGTTTTCGAAGTACCTGCCCGTGATTCTCGAACGATAGTTGGGGTCATGGATGCTTTCGCCTTTGAGTGCGCGTGCGATGTCCAGATAGACGGGGCTGTTTTTTCCATCCGGGAAAAAATCGAGCATGGTCTTGCCGAGTGCATCCGCTTTTTTGACCTTGAAATAAGCCTCGCTCGCTTTGTTGAAACTCAACATCCGCATTTGCTGGTCGAACACGACAACGAGGTCGGGCGTGGTGTCGATGATGGTTTCGACAAACAGGTTTCGCTCGGCGAGTGAAATATTGGCCTCTTTGGTCTTTTCCGTTGATTCGACCATGACCGTGATGTCGCGCACGATGGTCACGGCGGCATAGACCTCCCCGCTTTCGTCTTTGAGCGGCGTGTAAAAAATCTCGCTGTACTTGCCCAAATCGGGGGAATGAAAACTGGGCTCATAAACCGCCTCGCCGTTGAGCGCACGGCGGATGTCCTGATAGGCTTTCCCATTTTCCACGCCCGGAAAAAGCGATTCCAACGTCTTGCCGAGAATGTCCTCTTTGGGGCGGTTAAAGACCACTGCGCTGGGCTTGTTGTACCGCAACACGCGCATTTGCTGGTCATAGACGACAATGGCATCGGGCGAGGTGTCGATGATGGTGTCCGAAAATTCCTTCTGCCGCTGCAATGCTTTTGTCCGTTCCACCACCGCTTTTTCCAACCGGAGATTATCGGCCCCGCTTTCGTCCAATGCTTTTTGGAGCAATTCCTTTTCTTTCAATTCTATTTCCAATGCCAATTGCCGAACCTCGGTCGCATCAATAATCGTCAATACAATCAGTTCTTCATTTTTGCTTTGCTGGACGATGCGGTGCGCATTGAGCAACAGGATTTTATGGCCAATAACTGGGAACTCTATTTCCACTTCAAAATCATGGAAGCGGTTGTTTTTCGGGACGATTTCCTCCAACAGTTCGCGCAGCCGGGGGATGTTCCATTCGTGGCCGCCCAATTTGTAGAGCGGTACCCCAATCACATCATCTTCAATCACTTTAAAGGTTCGGCAAAAGGATTTATTGGCCGATTTGATGCGGATATGTTTGTCCAAAACCAGCATCGGCTCGTGGATGGTGTCCAAAATCGCCTCCGTATAGTTGTGCAAATCCTCCACTTGATGGATGCGGGCGTGCAGTTCCTGATTGCTCGTGATGAGTTCTTCGTTCGTGGATTCAATCTCTTCTTTCGAGGTTTCGAGTTCCTCGTTGAGGCTCTGCAATTCCTCGTTGCTGGAAATGATTTCCTCGTTCGCGCTTTGCAGTTCCTCGTTGGCCGCCTCCTGGTCGTGGGTGATGGAGCGCATATCGTTTCGCGCAGCGGTCAGTTCTTCTTCCAATTTTTTGATGCGGCGGTCTTTTGCAATCGAATTTTTCTTTTCGCCCTCGACCGGATGGCCACCGACCGCCATTTCCTGCCCCGTAAAAACGACGACCACCATCGGTTCCTCGCCCTGCAAAAGGAGCGGCATCACTTCGAGGTTGACGATGCGGACGGTGTTCACGACCACGTCTCGGTTCATTTCGATGCCCGTTTTTCGGACGGTCTGTCTGGTTTTGATGGCATGGTGGATGGCGTTGCGGAGTTCGAAAGTGATTTCGAGGTGCGCCATTTTCAGGATGTTGAAACTGGCCTTGCCCGGCGCGTTTTGGAGGTAGGGCGAGGTGTCGCCCCGAAATTGGAGGATGTCCAAATCGTGGTTGACAATCACGCTCGCCGGCACGAACTGGGCGAGCAAAACGGCATCGAATGCCTGGGCCAAATGGCCGTTCGGGCTGGCCGACGGTTTTCTTGGGCTGGCCGTCGTGCCGCCTTCTTTGTCGTGCAGTGCGGTGTGCGAAATGCGCGCGCTGATGTCGGGGATGCGGTGCTGCCCCGAATTTTTCTTGCGGCAATAAATCCTGAATTTCTTGTCGAGCGGCGTGAAAAGGTCGGTCGCCGTGCCGATGGTTTCCGATTTGCCGAGCATCAGGCAGCCGCCTTCGTTCAGGGCATAATGAAAAGTGGAAATCGCTTTTTTCTGCGCCGCGAGGTCGAGATAGATAAGCAGGTTGCGGCAACTGATAAAATCCAGCCGCGAAAAAGGCGGGTCGCCCAGCAAGTTGTGGTGGGCAAAAACGCAGACATCGCGCAGCGACTTGGAGATGCGGTATTTGTCTTTTGCTTTTGTAAAAAACTGTTGCAGCCGTTTGGGCGACACGTTTTTCAACTGGTTCATCGAGTATTCGCCGACCCGCGCCTCGCGGATGGCCTCCGCACTGAGGTCGGACGCGAAAATCTGGAACGGCACGAAACTGGTCTTTTTTTCCTGCAATTCGAACAAAATCATGGCAATCGAATAGGCTTCCTCGCCCGTCGCGCAGGCCGCGACCCAGATTCGGAGGGTTTCGCCGGAGGTTTTGCTTTTCAAAAGTTGGGGCAAAATGGTCGTCTTCAAAAGTTCGAACGCCTCCGCATCCCTGAAAAACTCGGTGACGTTGATAAGCAAATCCTGATAAAGCAGGTCGGTTTCGCCGTTTTTCTGGGCAAGCAATTCGGCATATTCCGCGAGGGTTTTTGTTTTATGAATCAACATCCGGCGCAGCATCCGCCGCTTGATGGTGTTCATTTTATAATGGCTGAAATCAACGCGTTTTGTTTTGTGGATGAGTTGGAGGATGGTTTTCAGGTCGGGGTCGGTGTTGTTGATTTCATCTTCGGGCGCGGCTTTTATGGCCTGCGGATTGGCGAACGGGTGTTTGCTCATCCAGACGAGTTGCTCCGCGATTTCTTTTGGGGAAAGCACAAAATCCACCACGCCCTCCGCAATCGCAGAATTGGGCATGCTCGAAAATTTGGCGGAATCGTCCTGCGCGAACGTGATGCCGCCCGCCAGTTTTATTTCTTTCAAACCGCGCGTCCCGTCGTGCGCGCTGCCCGATAGCACGATGCCGACCACGTTTTCTTTGTGCGTTTCGGCGAGCGACGAAAAAAGCACGTCAATCGAAAGGTTGGAAGTTTTGTTCGCCGGGCGCGGCAGCAACTGGATATGGCCGTCAATCACCTCGATTTCCTTGTTGTACGGAATGACATAGACATTGTCGGGCTGCATTTTTTCCATGTCGTCAATGTCCTGCACCTTCATTTTGGTCACTTTCGACAACAGCGGCGTGAGCAGACTTTTGTGGTCGGGGCTCAAATGTTGGACATAAATAAAAGCCATGCCCGTGTCCGGCGCGAGGTTTTGCAAAAGTTGCGTGACCGCTTCGAGTCCGCCCGCCGATGCGCCGATGGCGACGATGGGGAATGGGTTGTGCGCCGGTTTTTCTTCGGGGATGGGCGGCGTTTGGTTTTTGGGAAGCATCACTTTCTTATTTTTCATCAGTGGAGATTTCAATTTTACGGGTAATTGCAAAGATAGAAACTCTGCTGCCAAATATGGGAAACCCTATCTTGATGCAGGTCAAACGCATTAAAATCCATTCCCGAAGGGAATCTATGTTTATAGCTCAGAGCAAGGGCATTTTCCTCAAATCCCGAAGGGATTTTATGTTTTCAGGCGCGAGTTTTTACATAAAATCCCTTCGGGATTTCTCG
>JANNMS010000113.1:0-5469 GCA_031398055.1 Saprospirales bacterium
ACGCCCGGCAGTTGCACATCAACTTGTCGGGCGTATTTTGTTCATCGTTTATAGTTCATCGTTCATAGTTTTTCAGGCCATATTCCGATGACTATCCAATTTCAAAACCACCCCCATCATCAAAGTAAAACCAATCAACGACGAGCCGCCGTAACTGATAAATGGCAGCGGAATGCCTACAATCGGAAACAAACCCATCGTCATGCCGATGTTCACCAAAAAGTGCATGAAAATGATGCCGGTCACCGAGTAAATATAAAGTCGTGAAAAATTTGACCGCTGCCGCTCCGCCAAAATGCTCAGCCGGTACAAAAGCAGCGAAAAAATCACGATGATGCCCATCACGCCCACAAATCCCTGCTCCTCGCCGACGGTACAAAAAATGAAATCGGTCGTTTGTTCCGGGACGTATTTCAGTTTTGTCATGTTGCCTTCAAGGAATCCTTTTCCCCAAAAACCGCCCGCGCCGATGGCCATTTTTGAGTGCAAAATATTGTACAACGAGCCGCGCGGGTCGCATTCCTGCGGGCGCAACCACACTTTTATCCGTTCTTGTTGGTGCGGGGCGAGGACGGTGAAACAGATAAAATTGGCCAAAAAAACCATCGCCGATGCCGCCATCAGTATCAAAAAATTGGCTTGGATGCCGCGCTGCTGGGGCAGGTTTTTTTTAAAATAATGTGGCAAAACGGCACTCAACATGAAAATACCGTGCGGAATCAGCATAAAAACATTCGTGTCGAAAGGTTTTGCTTTTTCATCCAGCGGCGGCGCGGGTAACTGAATGCCAGTCATTTTTACAAAAAAAGAAAAAATATCTGGCCACCAAATTGTCATGGCAACGAGCAGCAAAAAAGCGAGGTACCACGGCAAACGATTTCGGAACATCGAAAAATAACGCGCCGAAAGCAACAACATCAAACCTGCCACGACAAAAACCGGCGGAAAAACCAATCCCAAAATAATCAAAGCCGCCGCGCTCAACCCAAAAACATACCACGACGAGTTCAAACCCTCGCGGTACAAAACCAACATAAATGAAAGGAAAACCAGAGCAGAACCCGTGTCTTTTTGCAAAAGGATAATCAAAATCGGCAAAAGCATGATGCCAAAAGCAAAAAAGCGGCTTCTAAAATCGCGCAAATTCACGCCCGTTGCACTCAAATAGCTCGCCATCGCCAGACAAGTTGCGAATTTCGCAATCTCCGCAGGTTGAAAAGTAAAACCACCGAACTGGTACCAAGCGTTCGCCCCGTTCACTTCTCGCCCGAAAAAAATAGTCCCAATCAGCAAAAACAGCGAAAAAATATAAAATATAAAAGCAAACGTCCGCCAAAATGTCCAGTCCGAAAGCAAAATGAAAAACAGCAAAACAAAACAAACAACGATAAAAAACAATTGTTTCCCGACGCTGTGGCCGAGGTCAAAAAAAGCGGTCGGGTCGTTCGAATCGTAGTTGACGGCATAAATCATCAGCCAACCGATGACCACCAAAGCCATGTACAAAGCCAAAGTCAAACGGTCAAGTTCTGCTAATTTGATGGGCTGCTGCCGATTGTCCATTTTTTAGGATTTGTAAATTCGAGGATTTTAAAAATCAATTTGCCAAAAAATCGCGCGGGTGAATTTTGTTGTCCTTTGCCGGATAGGCTCCCGTCCAAACATCTTGCAAGGCAAAAACCAAAGCCATCGCCTCGCGTTTTGATCGAAAAGCACCTGCCCGGAGTTTGTAATAAGGTTTGTCGTGCACCCAATCCACCGGGATTTCGGGGAACTGGGTTTGAAAACGCAACTTCCCATCCTCGACTTGCCGACGGTCGGTCGAAGAAAGCAACTGCACCCGCCAGCCGCTCACTTCCGGTTTGTTTCGGTTTGCATTTGCCCAATTTTCCATCAAACCAGCGATGGCCGGGGATTCCGAAATTTCGATATTTTGGGAAAAAACAGTCGTGAAATTGAACAGGCAAAAAGCCAAAAACATGAATTTTTTCATTCCGAAATAATTTTAACGCTCGCAGAACTGCCCACGCAATTTGCCCCTGCTTCCAAAAGTGCAATCGCAGTGGCTCGGTCGCGGATGCCGCCGGCGGCTTTGATTTTTATTTGTCCGGGAGTCACCATCCGAAGCTTTTTTACCATGTTGACGGTGGTGGGCAAATTGAACATCCCGGTGCTGGTTTTTACGTAAGCCGCGCCGCTGATGGCCGCGAATTCGCACAATTTCGAGATTTCGTCATCGGTCAAAAGTCCGCATTCCAAAATCAATTTCAACTGCCGACCTCGCATGTGGGTGGCGCGCGCCATGCTGTCAATGTCGTGTTCGACGTGGTTCCATTGCCCGGATTTGACGGCGGCAATGTTCACCACTGCGTCAATATCGTCCGCGCCTTCGTCCACCGCACGTTTGATTTCTTCACTTTTTGCAGCAATCGCCGAGTAACCCATCGGAAAACCAACGACCGTCGCCAGCCGAATCGTGTTCGAATCACCGAGCAACCGACGCGCATCTCTACAAAAAAGTGGCGGAATACAAACTGCCATAAAACCATATTCAATGGCTTCATTGACCACTTGCCGAACGTGGTTGAGTGAGGAATCTGGCCGCAGCAAGGTGTGTTCAATCGTTTTTGCTAATTCAGCATTCGTCATAAATTCGAACGGGGATTTTTTTTAGAAGGTTTAGAAAGTTTAGGAGGTTTAAAAGGTTTAGTTCAACGGCTTATAAACAACTAAACCTTTTAAACCTCCCTAAACTTTCTAAACCTTACTTAATGAAGGCCAAATGTAAAAACCGCCCACCGCAAAAAATCATTTTGACGGTTAAAATCCTGTCATCTGTTTTTTGTAGGTCAGAAGTTTAAAGACCTTGCGGCCTGTTTTTTTCAAATTTCAAATTTCAAATTAAATAAATGGCCGCACGCCGAATCCTCGGAATTGACCCCGGAACAAATGTTTTGGGTTTTGGAATTATCGATGCCGAAAAATCGGTGATTCAGGTCATCGAAATCGGCGTCGTGACTTTTGGCCACGTCGGCGACGAGCAAACCATAAAATTGCGCTACATTTTTGAGCAAGTTCAAGACCTCGTCCAACAATATCGCCCGACGGAAATGGCCATTGAAAGTCCTTTTTTTGGAAAAAACGTGCAATCCATGCTCAAATTGGGGCGTGCGCAAGGCGTTGCGATTGCTTCCGGGATGGTGAACGGGCTGGAAATCACGGAATATTCGCCTAAAAAAATCAAACAGGCCATCACCGGAAATGGCAATGCCTCGAAAGAACAGGTGGCCGGAATGTTGGAAAATATCTTGCACCGCAAATTGGAAGGCAAACAATTTGATGCGACGGATGCGCTCGCTGCGGCGGTTTGCCATTGGTTTCAGTCCTCGAAATTGCCGGGAAAAGGGAAAAGTTATTCGGGCTGGGGAGCGTTTTTGAAAGAAAACCCAGATAGAAAACTATGAACTATGAACTATGAACTATGAACAAAAAAACCGTTGCGGTACGATCCACATCAGTTTGTTTGGTTCATAGTTCAAAGTACATAGTTCATAGTTCAAAGTTCATAGTTCATAGTTCATATTTCATAGTTCATAGTTCATAGTTCATAGTTCATAGTTCATAGTTTCTCGTAAATTACTGTAATTCAAAACATTCCGATAGTTTGGGGCGTTTCGAACTAAATTTTTCCCAAACATTTTCGCTCAAAATTTTTTAGCCCAAGATGACGCAACTTCTCAAGTACACCTTTTTGCTGCTGCTTTTTTCATTTTTATCAGCCACTGGTTTCGCCCAGAACAACCACGAGTGGATTTTTAAAAATGAAAAAGACGATGTAAAAGTTTTTTACCGAAAAACTTCCGATGTCCACGAAATCAAACTCACCACTTCCATCAAAAGCAATTTATCGGGCTTGGTTCATTTACTTTCGGAAGTCGAAGTTTATCCAGAATGGGGATATAAAGTGGTAGAAACCAAGTTGTTACGCAAAATTAGCGACACCGAAATTATTTATTACAGCCGTCTCGATTTTCCCTGGCCGATGGCCGACCGCGATTTCGTGATGCATTCAAAAGTGTACCAAGACCCCCAAACCAAAGTAATTTTGGCCGAAAGTGTGGCCATGCCAGATTACATTCCCGAAAAAAAGGACATTTTGCGCATCCGAAACACCAAGACTTCTTGGAAAATCTGGCCAGGAACGAGTGGTTGGGCATACGTTGAATATTATATTTATTCTGACCCGGGCGGAAAATTGCCAGATTGGTTGGTCAATGCCGCAATTGACATGGGGCCGCGCGAAACCATCAAACGAATGCGCGTTCTTTTGAAAAAACCGGAATATCAAGCCGTCAGATTGGCGCATATTTTGGATTGAAAAATTGAAATTCCAACTGAAAATGAATCTGAAGTATACCTTTTTCAAACTGTTTTTTTGTGTCCTTTTTTGCCTGCCGTTGAGTTTGCTGGCGCAAGATTCTTTGTCGGAAATCATTGAAGATGAACCAGTTATCTTGGATGAAACAATTGAAGGTGACGAAAATTTAGGGGAAGAAATTGCCACAGTCCAGCACGTCCCGCCACCGCCGTCCAAGCCAGTTGCGATGCGAAACATCCCCGAAAATCAATGGAAAAAAGCAGGCGAAAATTTAGATTATTCGTCCGACCGACCGGAACCAATCAAACCTCAAAAACCCACCGAATCGAAACCGACGAACACGAATAATTGGAACCCTGACTGGAAATTTTGGGGCGACTTCGGCCAAATTTTTGCCATAATTATTGCCATAATTGCGCTCGGTTTTGGCATTTACAAATTTTCGGAACAGCCCACCAACCGACAAATTGCTTCCGACGGCACGGTCATCACTTTTGAAAATGTGGAAGAATATCTCCACGAATCCGACCTCGACCGTTTTTTGCGGGAGGCAAAAGCGGCCAATAATTATCAGGTGGCCGTGCGTTTGTATTTTTTAAAAATCATCCGCGAACTCTCCGAACGTGGACAAATCACTTGGTCAAAAGAAAAAACAAACCGCGATTATCTCCGCGAAATGCGACCAAATCCACAGCACCGCGACTTCCGAAATGTGGTAAATTCCTTTGAAAAAACATGGTACGGCCTTGCCCAACTCGATGAAACTGCTTTTTTGCAAATCGAAAATCAGATGCAGCAGTTTTTGGAATTCGGGATAAAAAAATAAGAATTGCTCGGCAAAAACGGCAAGAAGGCAACCATTGAAAAATTTACAAATCCTTTTGAGACAGCACTTTGGCCGTTGTTGGCGTCCTCGCCAGCAATCGTTTTTCCAAAAAAAGTTATTGGCGAGGACGCCTCATGATTTGTAAGTTTTGGGGTTAAAAAAGTTTAATGTGATTGCTTGCAATCGTTAGTGTCCTGCTTTATTAACCGGAAGCAAATGCCGTGAAAGCGTGTTTTATGGTTTCAAACCGTTGTAAGCCCAACCA
>JANNMS010000133.1:0-8786 GCA_031398055.1 Saprospirales bacterium
GGAGTTTTCACATAGAAAACATAGGTTTTAATCGTAAATTTTTATGTTTTCTATGTGAAAACTCCTCTGTGAACTATGTGTCAAAGGAATTACTCTAATTTTAAATTTCATTAAAAATGAATTCAAATAAATTGAAAAATCCATTTCTCGCAGGTTTCTTTTTGCTCTTGGCAATCACTTTGCCAAACGGCTGCAAAAAAGACCTGCTCAACTCGCTGCCCGAAAACCAACTTGCGGCAGATGTCAGTTTTGAAACACCCGACCGTTTTCTCAGCTTGCTGAACGGTATTTATTCGCAGGCAAAAAGTGGCTTTTTGTTGGGCAGCCGCCACTTGGTTTATGGTGAAATCCGCGCCGAAGAGTACCTGAACGAAACGGGAAATGGCGTGACCGGCCTCCAAACATGGAACCACACCCTCGTCGAATCGAACAACGAGGTAAACAATGTTTGGAACGCGGCTTACCAAACCATCAATTCTGTCAATGTGTATCTCGATGGGGCGCAGGCCAATCGGGCGAATTTGAACAACGATGCGCTTTTGTCAAATTACCTCGCCGAGGCGCGTTTCGTTCGTGCACTTTGCTACCACAATTTAGTAACTTTTTATTGCAAGCCGTATGCCGATGGGAACGGTTCGACCCTCGGCCTGCCGATGCGCGTCAAAGCCGAATTGCTGGCACAAGACAACGACCTCGCGCGCGGCACGGTAAAAGATGTTTATGATTTGATTTTGGACGATTTGAATTTTGCCGAAACCAACCTGCCCGTCACCGCGACCGGCTTGAATGCCGTGACCCGCGCCCACAAAAACGCGGCAATTGCCCTCAAAGCACGGGTGTATTTGGGTATGCAACGGTATGCGGATGCGATTACGGAAGGCAACAAACTCGTCCCGGCTGCCGCGCCTTTCAAAGCGGCGACGGGTGTTGCCCACGAATTGCAGGCGTCCATCAAAAATGTGTTTACCACGCCGTACACCACTTCGGAGAGTATTTTTTCATTTCCGTTCACGACGAACAATTTGCCGGGAACCCAAAACGCGCTCGGATATTATTACAATCCTGCTCCGCGCGGAAATGGGGAATATTCTTTGAATAAATTGGGCATCATCGGCGATTCTGCGACGTTCGCGGGCAACGACGACCGCCGCCAATTTGTGCTCATCCACACGAACATGAAGCCGTACATGAACAAATTCCCAGCCGGCCCGCAATCCACGGATTACGCGCCCATCCTTCGGTACGCAGAAGTTTTGCTGACTTTGGCCGAGGCGGAAGCGCGGGTAAACGGTGTGAACCAACGTTCGTTGGATTTGCTGAACGCCATCCGGACGCGGGCAAAAGCCAAAGTTTACGCGCTGGCTGATTTTGCCGATGCCAATGCGCTGGCGGCTGCCATTTTGAAAGAACGCCGGATCGAACTTTTGGGCGAAGGCCTGCGGTCTTTTGATATCATGCGTTTGTTGTTGCCTTTTCCGGCAAAAGCAAACGTGGGAGAAATTCTGCCGACGCGCAGCGAGTATGTTTGGCCGATTCCGTCGGGCGAATTGGCGACGAACAAACTTTGCCAGCGGAATCCGTAAAATGAGGATTTTGGATAAAGTTTTTTAGTCAAATAAATAAAAAGAGGTTGGGCAAGGAATTGCTCAACCTCTTTTTTTCGCAAAAACCACACTCACGCCATGAAATTTCTGCTCGACACGAACATCATCCTGCTCTACCTGCGAAAAGATAAAACTGCCGAACAAATTGATAATCAGTTCAATCCACTGCAATCAGGCAATTTTCCGGCATTCAGAAAATACGTCGGTCAATTGGCTTTAAAAAGTGTCTCGTCCCATTCATATTCTGGCCAAGTATTTTTCATGTCCAATTTCAATTTTCCCCAATTTTCTTCGAACCACTTCCTAATCTCTTTTTCCATATCGTCAAATTCCATGAACAAAGCAATGTGTTTCCCATAGCCAAACGATGCCCCGTTGGCATCAGAATATGTCCAAAAATTGCCACAATCTTCATCCGCTTTTCCTTTTTTCAAGCCACTAATTTTATTTAAGTGGTCATCAAAATTGAGATAATCTTTTTTACTTACCCAAAAGGAAATGGTCAATTTTTGGTTTGTCAAATCAAAACCCGCGCCGATGACCGCGCTCGGCACATCTTTTAGTATTTGATTTTTGATTGCGTAACAATGGCTATCATTGACCGATTTTTCTAAATCCCTTCTTTTACAATTTTTACCCAAAATTGGCACAATTCGATTGTCAATATACTTATTCATCCGTTTCAGGTTGTCCTGAAAAACTCCCATGAACTCTAAATCTTTGGGCGAAAAATTCATGTTGTGGCTCATGCCTTGTTGGTTTAAAAACTTTAAAAAATGTTGAATCAGGTCAGATTTTGAAAATTTGGGTTGACCCAAAAATTTTGCAATGTCGTTCCAAAGAATGGGTTTGATTGGATGAACAACTTCACCTTCCTGCCATTTTGTGCAATAAATCAGGTAAGGTTTGAGGTGCGGAGCCAAATCTGCTTTTTTCTTCAAAATTTTAGCATAGCGCGACAATTGGTTTTCACCTTCTTTGCTGTTAACTTTTATCTCAATAAAACAACAAAAATCCGAGCCGCTGATTTCTAAATCGATGAAGTTTTTGCGAGAACCTGTGGAGTTGCCAAAACTGTCTCTGTCCGCGCTGATTTCTAAATCAATGAAGTCTCCGTCTCCGAGTTTGTAATAAACCTGCGTTTCCGCCTCCAAATTGGTCGAATTGGTTTCGATTTCAAAATATTGCACGAAATCGCGGAGCAAGTTTTCGTCTGATTTCAAAACCCCGGCGAGGCATTCGGTTGAAAAATTTTCGAGCGGGGTTTTTGTGTTTCCAATCGCCGAAGCGGATGAATAGAATTTTATCAATCTTTGAAAAATGGACATTTTGAAATAGATTTTTTTAATTTTTTTGGAAATTTTTCAAAACCCCGCCCCCACCGTCAGCCCAAAACTCCGCATCCCCGGCAATGCCCCGAACTCGATTCCCTGCGCATTTCCGCTGCCGTTCGCGCCTTCTGGGTTGATTTTGTCGGGCAACGACGAATATAAATAAGCCAAATCCCGAGACGGAAAAAGCGAGAAATTCAGGCGGCCATTGCCATATCCTGCGCCCCAGTTTTTTGCCGTTCGACGGCAAGGTCGAAGGCCGTTTGCAAACGCATCCAGAACTCCGCTTTGATGCCGAGCAAAAACTCCAATTTCAAGGCCAATGCTGCGCCCACATGGCGTTTCGCGTACAACAAGGCACTCAAATGGCTTGGCTTGACACCGATTTGTGCGGCAAAATCTGCCTTTTTGATGCCCCGCGCTTCCAGTTCGAGGTTGAGCACTTCCCCGGGGTGGAGGGTTTCCGGGATGCTGATTGCTTCGCCGTTTTTGCCCAAAATTTTCGATTCCTTCATATTTTTTTCAATTTTATTGATAATGGTTGGTGAGATTTTCCACGACAAGTTCTTGTGCAACAAGCCCTTCCTGCTCGTCAATGCTTAAAATCAACCTGTATTTCAGGTCAACTCGGACAGAGCAAAAACCTTTTAGGTCGCCCTTCAAATGTTCAAAGTTCAAGCCCCGGAGTTGCTGGATTTCGTGGATGTCCTCAAATGCGCTCAGCAAAAGCAAGGTCTTTCGGTATTTTTTCACCACCTCGTTTGAAAACCGGGGCTTGCCTGGAACGGGTGCGCCTTTTGCCAATAATTCAAGGTATTCATTGTTGAATCTGATTGTCATGTTCAAAATGCTCGCTCCCGGCGAGCGCGACAAAGGTAAAAAGTACTTTGTAAATTAACAAAATTTGTTAAGCCGAAGGGATTGGCTAATTTAAAAAAGACATTTTTTGAAAAATGCCTTTTTGGGCGTTTTCAAAACCCCGCCCCCACCGTCACCCCAAAACTCCGCATCCCCGGCAATGCCCCGAACTCGATTCCCTGCGCATTTCCGCTGCCGTTCGCGCCTTCTGGGTTGATTTTGTCGGGCAACGACGAGTACAAATAAGCCAAATCCCGCCCGACCAGCGAAATTTCCAAATTTTGAAAAACCTTCGTTCGCCACGATTTCGGGAAACGGTAGGTCAGCGAAACTTCCCGCAATTTCACCCAAGTATTTTCAAAAACGGAAGGCGTGGTCACGACCGGGCCCCAGCCGCCCGCGTTCAAATATTTGTAATAATAATGGACGATTTTGTCGTTCGGCGTGCCGTCCGCAAAAACGCCGGGCAGGATGACCCCGATGTTCGCCACCGTTCCGTCCGGTCGGGTGAAAGGCAAACCGCCGCCGTTTCTTTCCAGCAAAGTCGCGGGACTTTGACCACTTTGGACAGCCGTGGCGTACGAACCGGAGTAAAAATCACCACCGATTTTGGCATCCACCAAAACTTCCGCGCTCCAATTTTTCCATGAAAAAACGTTGCGGATGCCGCCCACAAATTTTGGCGTTGAATTGGCGATGCGCTGGAATTTCCCATTTTCATCATAAATTTTGAGCGGGACGCGGGTTTTCGTGATTTGATAATGCGTCCCGGCGTCGTTGAGAATGGGCAGCCCCGATTTCTCGTCGCGGACGTAATCAAAACCAACCAAAACGCCGTAGGCTTCGCCCGATTTTACCGAAACCGCCGTGCCATTCGCGCTCCAAATCCCGGCCAATTCGAGCAGTTCCGCGCCGTCCGAAAGTTCTTCGAGGCGGTTTTGGTTGCGGGCGATGTTCAGTTTTGTTTCCCAAGAAAAACGTTTGCGGTCGAGCCAACGCATCCCGACGACGGCCTCGATTCCCCGGTTGCTGATGGCTCCGGTGTTGATTCGGACGGTCGGAAAACCAGACGAAACGGGCAGCGGTGAATTGAGCAACTGGTTGTAACTGAACGTATTATAATAGGTAAAATCAATTTGCAGCCGGTCGCGGAACGCACCCAAATTGAGGCCAATTTCAAAACCACGACTCCGGGCGGGCTGCAAATCCAGCGGCCGGACGATGCCTTCGGTCGAGGCCGTCGGCTGTCCCGCAAAACTTCCGGTGACGTACACTTTTTGCAATTGGTACGGCTCGTCGTCGGTCGCGGTTTCGGAAAATGCGGCGCGGATTTTTGCAAAATTTAAAAAACGGTTGTCCTGCCAGCCGAACAATTCCGACGGCACAAAACTCAGGTTTCCTGCCGGAAAAAGGTACGAACCCGTCGCAGCGGGCAGCGTGCTCGACCAGTCATTTCTCAACGAAACTTGCCCAAAAATCCAATCTTTGAAACCCAAATCCAAAAACCCAAAAAGCGAATTGAGCCTTTTTTCAAAACGGCCTTCGCCCACCTCAATTGAGTAGCCGACGTAATTTCCGAGGGTGTACAAAAACGGGTCGCGCCACTGGTTTTGGTTTTTTCCAAAAATTTGGTAACTCCGGTTTTGGAACTGCGTGCCGCCAAAACTCAGCGAAGTTTCGAGGCCGGGCAGCAGGTTTTTGCGCCGGGCGGTCAGCAAAAACTCGTTGTTCAAAGTATTTGCCTTCGACAAACTGTGTTCGTAGCCGCCGCCGAGCGTCCCGGTGATGTCGGTCGGTTTGTTTTTTGTTTCAAAATCGTCGAACGTGTTATCCGTTCCGGTGCGTCCCATCAAAGTCAGCCAAGGCGCGATGTCGTAAAAAACGCCCACCGAACCGATGATTTTGTTCCGCCGCAGCCAGGTATTTTGATTGTAAACCGACCAAAAAACGTCAATATTTCCCCACGCGAACGGGTTTACACCAAAATCGTGCTTCGTGCCGTCGGCGTTTTCGTAGTTCAAATTTTCACCTTGATAACTGCGCGGGTAGCCGTAAACCATGATTTTTCCGAAAGAATTATTGTCGCTGCCGAGCAACGGCGAGTTCAACCGATTGTATTGAATGTAGGAAATGCCGATTTCGGCGCGGACTTTTTTGGAGACGTTCAATTTCGAGCCGACAAAAGCCGTCGTCTGGTCAAAATTGGAATTCAAAGCCACCGAACGATGGTCTTCGCGGGTAAAACTGGCGCGCACCGAACCCATTTTTGATGCCCCGGAAAAAGACAAATTGTGCCGCTGCGTCTGTCCATTTTGAAAAAAACGTTTGAAATTATCGGGCTGCGGCGACCAATTTCGGGTCGAGCCGTCCCACCATTTTACCGACTGCCCATCGAGCCGCGGGCCCCAAGATTGCGAACTGGCGTAGGCCCCAAAAGTCTCGGTCGTCGGTTTTCCTTCCGGCCCAAAATCGTGGTAAAGCAGGGTGGGGTGGAGCAAAACGCCGTCCGCGTCGGTTTCCAAACGCGGTTGGTTGAACGAAAGCGGGCCGCCAAAACCGTACTCGTTTTGCATTTCCCGCCAATAAAATGGCTTCGTCGAACGCAAACTGTACGAATAATCCACGCCGAGGCCGGGTCGCTCCGAGCCTTTTTTTGTCGTAATCAAAATGACGCCGTTGCCGCCGCGCGCGCCGTAAAGTGCTGCTGCGTTCGCGCCTTTTAAAACGTCCACGCGTTCGATGTCGGCTGAATTTATGTTGTTAATGGCACTGCCCCAGTCGCGGCCAGATTCCACATTTGTCATGCCGGGAGCGTTGTCGAGCGGCACGCCATCCACGATAATCAAGGGTTGGTTGTTGCCAAAAATTTGGCTGTTTCCACGAATCACGATGCGGGTCGTGCCACCTTCCACGCCATTTCCCTGAATAATATTGACACCTGCCATTTTTCCAGAAAGCCCGGCCAAAATGTTCGGCGCGTTCGATTTTGAAAGTTCATCGCCTTTCACGTTTTGGGTCGCAAAACCGACCGACCGCGCCTGCCGCTCGATGCCAAAAGCAGTGATGACGGTTTCGCGGAGCAATTTTCCGTCTTCCAAAAGTTGGATTTCGATGAAATTCCGCCCGGCAACGGGAATAATTTGGGTTTGAAAACCGATAAACGAGACCAGCAAAGTATCGTCCGGGGCGACGGAAATAGAAAATTTCCCATCCAAATCGGACACCGCGCCAGTTTGTGGCGATTTTTGGGAACGGACGGTCGCGCCGATGATGGTTTCCGCGCTGTTTTCGGCGGAGATTTTTCCGGTGACGGCAATTGGGTTTTGGGAAAAAACGAGCTGGTTGGAAAAAATGAAAAGCAGGAAAAGGGATAGGTAAAATTTCTTCATCGAAAATGGGTTGTGATTGTCTGGCAAATGTAGTTTTTAAAAAAAAGAAGGGTAAAACTGCGGGTGATTTCTGCTAAAAATTTGTCCAAAAAGAAAGGCGGTGCGTTTTTGAAATTGATTTTGGAAAACATTTTGCCATGGTTGGCGTCCTCGCCACCAACTATTTTTCATTAAAAATAGCCAGAAAAATTGTGGGCGAAGCCGCCAACAATGGCAAGTGAACCACCATTTTTTATAAATTTTTAGAAAAACGCACTTTTAAAAACCCCAATTAACTTTGCCAGAAATATGGAAAATTCCAACGCAAAATCGCTCTTCGAAAAACGCAAAAAACTCGTCCCGAACGCCCTCGGCATTTTCAATCCATCGACTGCCGTGCGTGCCAGCGGCGCAAAAATTTGGGACGCCGACGGACGTGAATTCATTGATTTCGCCGGCGGCATCGGCGTGATGAACGCCGGGCATTGCCCAAAACCGGTGGTCAAAGCCATCCAAGAACAAGCCGCGCGGCTGATTCATTCCTGTTTCAATGTTTCTTTGACTGAAAATTATTTGTTGTTGGCCGAAAAATTGGTCAGCATTTTTCCGCACGGGGAAAAAGGCACGAAAGTTTTGCTGACAAATTCCGGCGCGGAAGCCGTCGAAAATGCCATCAAAATTGCCCGGATGGCCACGGGTCGGCAGGGTATTTTGTGTTTCACCGGCGCATTTCACGGCCGCACGATGATGGCCATGACTTTGACCGCGAAAGTCAAAAACAAGACGGGTTGTGGCCCGTTTGCCCCGGAAGTTTACCGTTTGGAATACCCCTATTTTTATCGGTACGGCGGAGGAATGACCGAAAAAAACTACCTCGCCCTGCAAATCCGACGCCTAAAAGATTTTTTCCAGTACCAAGCCGCGCCCGAACACATGGCCGCCGTCATCGTCGAATTGGTGCAGGGCGAGGGCGGTTTTACCGTCATGCCACCCGAATATTTGAAAGCCTTGCGGCAAATCTGCGACGAAAACGGCATTTTGCTCATCCTCGACGAAGTCCAATCGGGCTGGGGGCGCACCGGAAAATGGGCGGCCTACCAACATTTCGAAGGCATCACGCCCGACCTTTCGACGTGGGCAAAAAGCATGGGCGCGGGCATGCCCATCGGCGCGGTCATCGGTCGCGCGGAAATTATGGACGCCGCCCACCCCGGCACCATCGGCGGAACGTATCCCGGAAATCCGGTTTGCTGCGCCGCCGCGCTCGCCAATATTCAATACATGCAGGACATTGATATTTGCAAAAAAGGCGAGGCGGTCGGCAAAATCATCCGCCGACGTTTTGAAAAGATGCAGAAAAAATGCCCGGCCATCGGAAACGTGCGCGGCCTCGGCGCGATGCTCGCTTTTGAATTGGTGAAAAACGGCGACCCGCACCAACCTGACTCGGATTTGGCCAACCGCCTCGTCCAAAATTGCGAAAAAAAGGGCTTGATAATTATCAGCGCGGGGACTTTTGGAAATTGCATCCGGGTTTTGAGCCCGTTGATTATTGATAAAAAAACGCTGGAACGTGGGCTGGATATTTTGGAAGAGACGCTGCTTGCTCTCGTCTGAGTTTGCTG
>JANNMS010000276.1:0-18555 GCA_031398055.1 Saprospirales bacterium
AAACATAGGAGTTTTCACATAGAAACACATGGTTTTAGGTGTTTTTTATAAAAAACTATGTGTTTCTATGTGAAAACTCTTATGTTTTCTATGTGTCGAAAATGCCTAAAATTTCACAACCGATAAAATCACACACGCAAAAATGAAACACATGTTTTTCAACAATTTTTACCCCTGCCCAAAAACTTGCAAGATTTTTCTTTTCTCAATTTTCATCCTGCTTTTTTCAAATTGCAAAACCGCCAGCAAGATGACGGACGCGCCCAAACCGGATGAAAATTACGCCTCCGAAACCGACTCGATGGTCGTCAGTCAATTGACCATCCCGGTCAATATTGTCATGGCCGATTTGGTGAATGCCATCAACCAAAAAGTCTCCGGCGTGCTTTATGAAGATTATTCTTTCGACGACAATGGCGGCGACGGCTTGATGTTGAAAGCTATGAAAGCGCAGGATATTACCATGTTTTTAAATGGAAGTTCATTGAAATACCGCGTTCCGTTGAGTTTGTGGATGAAAAAGAAACTCGTCGTCGGAGCGGTCGACGCGACCGGGGACATCGCTTTGAACTTCAAAACTGAGTTCCAAATCCGCCCCGATTGGACGATCGGCACCGTAACTTTTCTCGAATATCACGAGTGGTTAAAAAAACCGGTGCTCAAAACTGGCCTTTTTGACATCGGCATGGAAGGCATCGCCAACCTTTTTATCAGCCGCAGCCAAACCGATTTGACCAAGGCAATCGACAAAATGGTGGCCGAACAAATGTCCCTCCGACCGAGCGTGCAAACTTTGTGGGAAGCCATCCAAGTCCCTACTTTGCTATCGCCAGAATATCAAATGTGGGTAAAAACAACGCCGATTTCTATCGCCATGACCCCACTCGAAACGACTTGGAAAGACCTCCGCGCCCGAATCACGGTGGAATGTTACAACGACGTGACCTTCGGTGAAAAACCAACTTTTCGTGAAAATTCCAAGTTGCCCGACCTCCGAACGATCGACAAAGCGGGCGATGATTTTAAAATGCTTTTTGAAACTTCCGTGCCTTTTTCTGAAGCCGAACGGATGGCAAAAAACATCATGGTTGGCCAATATTTTGGGGAAGGGAAACAGCGGGTGCGGGTCGAAAATCTCGAATTGTTTGGCGACAGCACCAAAATCAATGTGAAAACCCAACTTTCGGGGGCGTTCAACGGCAAAATCTATTTTACGGGAACCCCGAAATTCAACGCTGCGAAAAATCAAATCGAAGTGGCAGACCTGGATTTTCACCTCGAAACCCAAAATTTTCTGCACAAATCGGCGGCTTGGCTTTTGAAAGGTGTTTTGAAAAATCAGATGAAACGCGCCATGGCTTTTCCGCTGGAAGAAAATATTTCTGCCCTGAAAAAATCGGTGCAGGAAACTTTGAACCGATACGAAGTTCAGCCGGGCGTGGTTTTGGCTGGAACGCTCGACGACGTGCGCGTTTTGGACACGAAAGTGAAAAAAGAAGGCATCGTCGTGCGACTTTTTTCCACCGGAAGGGTAAATGTGGATGTTTCGGGGATGTGATTGGTGGGCGGAATTTATTCCGCCATTTCATAAATCAGAGTCGAAATAAACTTCGACCTCCAAGCCTTTCTAATAAAAATCTAAGGTGATTTACGTCAGTTCTCGAAAGGAAAGGATTCTTGTTAGTCTACTTTTGCCGCGTTTTATCACCATTTTTCAATTCAAATTGATGAAGAATTTTACAAAAGTTTGTCTGTTTTTAATTTGCCTGACCCCAATTTTTCTCACATTTCCAGCCTGTAAAAACGAAAATGCTGAATGGAAAACCAAAGCCGAAAACCCTGAATTTATCCATCGCAGCATTCGAAAAATCACGGATATCATGCGGCACGACATTTTTTCGCCGCCCGTTGCTTCGAGAATTTATACTTATTCGAGTGTCGCAGGTTACGAGGCTTTGCGAGCTGGATATCCCGGAAATGCCTCGTTTGCCTCGGTTTTGAATGGTTTGAAACCAGTTCCGCAGCCAGAAACTGGAAAAATTTATTGCCATCCTTTGGCCAGTGCGACCGCGATTTTGGTCGTCGGCCAAGCACTGATTTTTTCGGAAGCTGACATGGCCGAGTTGCGTGCCGAAATGACCAAAGAATTTGGCGTGATGGACATTCCAAAAGACGTTTTTGAACGGTCGGTGGCCTACGGCGAAGCGGTTGCGAAGCACATCTTGGCTTGGGCAAAAACCGATAATTATGCCCAGACCCGCAGCGCACCAAAATTTTCCATCAATTCAAAAGAACCGGGCCGCTGGGTTCCGACCCCGCCGAGATATGAAGATGCCGTCGAGCCGCACTGGCCGGAAATTCGTCCGTGGTTGTTGGATTCGGCTGGGCAAATCAAACCGATTGACCCGATTCCGTTCAGCACGGACAAAAACAGTGAGTTTTACAAGGCCGCAAAAGAGGTTTACGATTCTTCAAAAGTCATGGGCGAACGCCAAAAAGAGATCGGTTTGTACTGGGATTGCAACCCGTTTGAAGTTTCGGTGAGCGGACATTTAATGTTGGGAACGAAAAAAATTAGCCCCGGCGGCCACTGGATGAACATCGCCGCGCAAGTTGCCCGAAAAGCGAATGCCGATATTTTGAAATCTACAAAAACTTACGCGACAGTTGCCCTCGGTTTGGCCGACGGTTTTATCACTTGTTGGACTTGCAAATACAAATGTAACATGGTGCGCCCGGTGACTTACATCAATTCGTATATCGATCCAACTTGGACGCCGTTCATCGAAACGCCGCCGTTTCCAGAACATTCGAGCGGCCACGCGACCATTTCGGCAGCATCGGCCACGATTTTGACCAAAATTTACGGCGAGAATTTTCAATTTACCGACAGCACGGAAATGGAATTTGGGATGCCAGCCCGCACTTTCAATTCATTTTACGAAGCCTCCGACGAAGCTGCATTGAGCCGTTTGTACGGTGGAATCCACTATCGCCGGGGCAACGAAGCGGGGCGTTTGTCGGGTCGAGAAGTCGGGAAGTTTGTTTTTGAAAAATTGAGCACCGCAAAATAATTGAAGGCCGAAATTTATTTCGACCCGCGTTGGGTCGAAATAAATTCCGTCCTCCAAACCAAAAATATGAAAAAATACGACGTCGTTCTCCTCACCGAGCCTCGCTACGAAAACCCGCAGGCACCAAATTGGTACGAAACGCAAATTTTAAATGAAGACAAAATCGTTCGCGACGCCCTCGAAAAACAGGATTTGCGCGTCCATCGACTGAGTTGGGACGACCCCGATTTTGATTGGTCAAGCACTCGGATTGCCGTTTTTCGCACGACTTGGGACTACTTTTTCCGGTTCGATGAATTTCAAAAATGGTTGGAAAAAGTAGGCAATTTGACACAACTTTTGAACCCTGTCGAATTGATAAAATGGAACGTCAACAAACGCTATCTCCTTGATTTACAGGCATCTGGAATCCCAATTGTTCCCACCCGATTGGTCAAGCGGGGTGGATTTTTTGCTTTGGAAAATGGTTTTTCGGAGTGGGACGTTGCCGAAATCATCATCAAACCTTGCGTCGGCGGCACGGCTCGGCACACCCATCGAGTTTGCCCGGAAAACTTGGCGGCACACCAAGAAATTTTCAACAAACTCGTGGCTGAAGAAGATATGTTGGTTCAACCTTTTTTGCCTTCGGTTTTGGAACGCGGCGAAGTTTCGGCTTTGATGTTTGGCGGAAAATTTTCGCATGCCGTTCTGAAAATTGCCAAACCCGGCGATTTTCGGGTGCAGGATGATTTTGGTGGAAAGGCCTCTCCCCACGAAATTTTACCGGATGAATTATCGCTTGCGGAACGTGTTTTGGCGGTTTGCTCGCCTCGTCCGGCCTATGCCCGCGTGGATATTTTGTACGATTTGGATGGAAAACCCTCGATTGCGGAACTGGAAATCATTGAACCGGAGTTGTTTTTTCGTTTCAAACCAGAGGCCGGGAAATTGTTGGCTGACGAAATTTTAAAAGCGTTATCGAATGTTGTTGATTGAAAAATCGCCGCTCGGCGAGGTGCAAACCATTGATTTTCACAAACTTGAAACGTGGGAGACATTTTCAAAAGGAGCCGTTTTGCTGGTTGACAAACCGCTCGGCTGGACGTCTTTTGACGTGGTCAACAAAATCCGCTGGAATTTTTGCCAAAAATTGAAGGTCAAAAAATTGAAAATCGGCCACGCCGGAACGCTCGACCCGCTGGCCACCGGGCTGCTGATTTTGTGCATCGGCGACTTCACCAAACGGATCGAACAATTCCAAGATTTGGGAAAAGAATACACTGGGAGCATTGTTTTTGGTGCGACAACAGCCAGTTTTGACCTCGAAAAAGCACCGGACACCTTTTTTCCGACCGAACATTTGACCGATGATTTGTTGAAAAAAACAATCGAGGAAAATTTTCTGGGCAACATTTTACAAATCCCACCGATGTTTTCAGCCGTAAAAGTGGACGGAAAACGGCTTTACAAAAATGCCCGAACCGGCGAAGAAATGGAACTCGAACCGCGCCCCGTTTTTGTAAAATCTTTTGAAATCTCGCCGCTCCGACCCGTGCCGCCC
Organism: Saprospirales bacterium; assembly: GCA_031398055.1. Classification (GTDB taxonomy): domain Bacteria; phylum Bacteroidota; class Bacteroidia; order Chitinophagales; family Saprospiraceae; genus M3007. Next base: position 4,618 of record JANNMS010000276.1, read on the forward strand.
GGCGAAACCGCGGTCATTTCTTTAAATAAAAAAGGTGCGCCGATTTTTTTGCACCCAAATTTTGCCGCTGGCAAGGAGCTTGATTTTAAAGTTTCGTGCGGCAAAGGAACTTACATTCGTTCGTTGGCCAAGGATTTGGGCGAAATGGTGGGTTCAGGTGCATATTTGAGTTTGTTGCGGCGCACGAAAATTGGCAATTTTTCGTCTGAAAATGCTTGGCAAGTGGATGAATTTATTTCCAAATTGATGCAGGAAACAAGGTGAAATTGAAATCGCAAATCATTTTTCGTTCAAAACATTCACGGCTTGGATTAAATAATGCTTCACGGTATCCATTTTTGTCCAAAAAATATTGTGGGACATATTTTCAAAAGGAACAAACTCAACCTTGGTTTCGCACAATTTATCACAAGTGAATTCGGCATTTGAAAAATAAATCAGACTGTCATTTTGCCCGTGCAAAATCCAAACTGGGCAACGAATTTTGTCCCAGCCGTCCTGAATTTCGTGGAGGGCTTTTTCGTGGGCAAATTTTTCCTTCGTCGCAACTTTTGCCCACCGCGGGGCAATCCAACCGAGCGGCGTTTTTTTGATTCGATGCGCCATTTTGGGCGTTTTTTCAGCACCCGGCAAGGTCGAAGCCGAAAGCAAAACCAAACCACCGACCTTTTCGGGGTAATCCATCGCCAATTTTACGGCCACCGAACCACCGTAACTGGATCCAAAAAGCACCACTTTTTTGCCAGCACTGTATTTTTCGAGGAGCGGCGCCAAGATTTTCGCCTGTTTTTCAATCGATTTTTCGGCACGGCCATATCCCGATTTTCCGTAACCTGGGCGGTCAACTGCTACCAATTTTGTTTTTGAAAAAAGGGTCGAGTCGGCAAACCAACGCCGGAATTTTACCATGCTGCTCGGCGCGCCGTGAATCAAAAAACTGACTGGCAACGAATCAGCGCCGATTTCCCAGCCGCGCAATTTTCGGCCTTCGATTTTGGTATAAAAAATATGTGGCTTGACCGTTTTTTCTTTAAAAATTTTATGGATTTGGCGGTCGGTTGAGGTCAGCCGAAGGACTTTAAAATTTTTGAATCGGCGGGAGCAGGCCGAAAACGTGGTAAAAATTATCAGGAAAAAAAGTAGAATTCGCATTTTTTTTAAACGGAAATTCTCCAAAAGATTGGATTTTGGCGACCTAAATTATTTGACAAAAATGAAAAAAACAGTGATTTGGGAAGGCGTTTTCCCAGCGATGACCACGCCTTTTTTAAAAAACGACGAAGTTGATTTTCCCATTTTTGAAAAAAATCTGGCGGTACAATTGGATGCTGGGGCAGCCGGAATCATCCTCGGCGGAACGCTCGGCGAGGCGAGCAGTTTGTCGAATCCTGAAAAATATGAGCTCGTCCAGTTTTCGGTTGAAAAAGTAGCGGGGCGCGTTCCGGTGATTATGAACATCGCTGAACAAACGACTCGCGCTGCCATCGAATGTGCAAAAACTGCCGAAAAATGTGGTGCGGCTGGCCTGATGTTGCTCCCGCCGATGCGATACCGGGCAGATGACCGCGAAGTTTTGGCCTATTTTCGGGCGATTTCGGAAGCCACGCCGCTGCCGATTATGATTTACAACAACCCAATTGACTACAAAATCGAGGTGACTTTGGACATGTTCGAGGCGATGACCGACTGGCCGACGGTGCAGGCCGTAAAAGAAAGTACCCGAGATGTGAGCAACGTGACCCGGATGAAAAACCGTTTTGGCGACCGTTTTAAAATACTTTGCGGGGTGGACACGCTGGCTTTGGAAAGCATTTTTATGGGCGCGGACGGCTGGGTCGCGGGTTTGGTAGATGCTTTTCCGAGGGAAACGGTGGCTATTTTTCGGCTGGCAAAAGCAGGCCGGCACGACGAGGCGTTGAAAATTTATCGCTGGTTTTTGCCACTTTTGGAGTTGGATATTCACCCAAAATTGGTTCAATATATCAAATTGGCGCAGGTCGCGACGGATCTTGGAACTGAAAATGTGCGCGCACCGCGATTGCCAATTGTTGGTGCGGAGCGAAAAAAAGTATTGGAAATCATTCAAAAAGCAATGGCCGCGAGGCCGAAATTGCCTAAAATCTAAAAAAATGGAAGCGGAAAATTTTGATTTGAAACCCAAATTGCTGGCGTTCAGCTACGTCATTCTCATGTTTGGAATGATTTTTTTGTACGTCAAAGAGTTTCCGTTTTTGGGAAATACTTTGGGGATCAAAAAATTGGTGGGTTTTGCTTTTTTGGCGGCAGCCATTTTGGCAGGTCTTGGTTTTTTGATTTTTAGAAAAAGACTTTCGCCCATTTCAAATCACGGGCCGGAGTTGGTTTTTACCATTTTTCCGATACTGTTTTTTGCACCGCTCGTGGCCAGCAAAATCAATCGGATTGGGCAAACGATTGAAAATCAGGAATTTGCCTTTGTTTCGGAAACTTCATTTTTTGCCTCGGGCTACGGAATTTTAAAAGGCGAGGAAATCAAACCAACTGGTTTTCGACTGACTATCCGAGAAAAAAATGGCGATTTAAAAACTTTTAAATATAAAACGCAAGCGTATTTTCCAATAACCAAATCTGGCGAAACGATTTTATTGCCAGTTCGGAAGGGCGTTTTTGGTTTTGGAATTATGGATTTGCATTAGTTGTTGGGGAATTGGTTATTGGGAAATTAGAAAATTAGGAGTATTTCCAATTTCCCAATAACCAATTCCCTAATTTTCCAATAACCATTTTCCTTGAATTTTCATCGTTTTTTCAATCACATCCCGCACGCAACCCACTCCACCGCGATGCGGGGAAACATAATCCACGAAAGCCAAAACCTCTGGAATCGCGTCAGCTGGAGCAGCCGCCACCCCTACCCTTTTCAAAACTGGCAAGTCTGGCAGGTCGTCGCCGATGTACAAAATATCGACAGGTGTCAAATTGAAGTGGTCAAGAAAATCATTGAACGGGGCATTTTTATCCGAAATGCCTGAATAAATGTGCGAAACGCCCAAATCTTTGAGCCTTTTTGTTACGCCAGCCGAGCGTCCGCCGGTGATAATTCCAATATGAAAACCCGCGCGGATAGCCATTTTCACAGCCAATCCGTCGCGGGCATTCATGACCCGAAGCAATTCTCCTGCTTCGGTAATCAACAAGGAATTATCAGTAAATACACCATCCACATCAAAGACGAATGCTTTGACATTGGCGAGTTTATCAAAAAAATGGATAAGTTCCAATCTGGAATTGAATTATTTTATTCTAAAAAATTAATTCAACCCAACTTTTGTCATCCGAGCGTCCATTCGTTGTTGGCGGCGCGTGTTCTCTTTGTTGTCGGAATGGAGATGGAAACCTGTGGCCAAAATATCGGATTTGCAATCCATCGAAGTTTCGACGTAACCAGCCAAACCTTCCAAGGCGTGCAAAAGTGCGGTTTCACCTTTTTTTACCGCAGCGGGGCGGTCTTTTCGCTTCATAAATGGGTCATTGATGGCATCCCGGAGCATTTTCAAGGCGGCTTCAACCGAGGCTACGATGGCGGCAGGTTTTACGAAATTAGGGCTTTGGGAAGTATTTCTGAGTACGCGATCAGCAAAAATTGCAAGTTTGTCAGCTTTGAGGAATAAAAAATGACGATCGATTTGAAATGCGTTTAGCATGCTTTAAAAATTTTTAATTACCAGAAATTTAGTTGTGCTTTTAGGTATATTGGTGCAATTATTACGCCAAGGATTTTATTGAAAAAATTTTAATTGGCAGATGTCTTTTATCCAACAAAAAAACGAAGAATTTCTGAAAAGGTTTGGATAACAAGAATAAAATTTTATCCAACAACAACTTGCCAGAAATCTTTCTTATTTAAATATTGATTCGCAAGTTTCAAAATTTCATCAGGTGAAATATGCAAAATCGTGTCAACAAGGTTTACGAAGGCATTTTCGGGCAGATTTTCAATGATTAAACCCCTGACAACTTCGGAAGCGTTCATCGGGCCATCCAAACTTGTCAGAAAAGTGCCGAGCAAATAATTTTTGACCATCGCCAATTCTTCTTCTGAAATTGGCGTTTCCCGCAGTTTTTTCATTTCACGAAAAATTTCGCGCAAGGCCAATTTGGCAGAATCTTGGTTCACTTCCGAGGCAATATAAAAACAGCCGTCGTGAATCAGCGCGTCCGCCGAACTGTATATATTATAGGTGTAGCCTTTTTTTTCACGGATGTTGGTCATCAATCGCGAGCCAAAATAGCCGCCCAAAATGGTGTTCAAAACAAAAACGCCCGCGAAATCCGCATGAAGTTTGTTGAAAAGCCGCCGACCGATTTTGATGGCTTTTTGCATCGAATCCTTGTGCGGGAGGTTCAGAGTTTTGGATTTAAAAGATGGCGTTTCAAAAACTGGACGAATGGCCAAACTAGACTTCGTGTTTTTTCCAAAATAAGTTTCCAAATATTGCAAAATCTCGCCGTCGACATTTCCAGAAACAAAAATCAAACAGTTCGACGGGGTGTACCATTTTTCGAAAAACGACTTTAAATCGTTGATTGTCAAGGCTTCATAATCTGTTTCGGTCGAATTGTAGCCATACGGATGCGATTCGCCGAAAATCAATTCCGTGATTTTTCGGTAGGCCACGACTTCCGGTTTTTCGAGTTCCAATTTCAAATCCGCGATGCCCGTCCGCCGGAAATTTTCCAGTTCGCGCTCCGGAAAAACAGGCGATTGCAATGCTTCGGCAAAAACCGGCACGAGGTTTTGGAAATATTTTTTTTGGGAAAAAAGCAAAAAATTGGACGTGTCCATGTTCGACGGGTTGGCAAACGTGCCGCCGAAAAAATCAATGTGTTCCGCAATTTCAGCAGCCGACATTTTGTCAGTTCCGTCGCGGAGCAACCGGGCGGTCGCCCGCGAAACGAGGTGTTTTTCTTCTTCCGGCCTGCTTGCCCGATAAACTACCTCCAATTTCAAAATTTCCGTTTTTGGATAATTCAAAACGTAAACCGGGATGCCATTTGACAACTCGATTTTTTCAGGTTTGGGCAAATGCAGGTTTGAAATCGTATGAACCGGGGGCGGAATCTTTCTATTTACCATAAAATGAAGCACGAGATTAAATTTTAAAGAACAGAATTTGGTTGTAGCCAACTTCTTAAATCTAAAATCTAATCCTTAAACCATAAAATGTTTTGTACAACGCAATTTTTTCAACGAGAGACTGGAATCAGCGGCAAATGTGGCAAGATTTTTTAAAAGTCCACCAAAAAGTTCAAACTTTTGATTTTAAACTTTTTCAACAAACTGTTGGTGTTTTTAAATCAAAAAACGCGGTGAAAATTATAGTTTTGCCGTCCAAAATGGTCGATTGGTTATTGGAAAATTGGTTACTGGTTTTGACCATTGCCCAATTTTCCAATAACCAATTTACAAATAACTAATTCCAAGTATGAAATTTAGCGTTTCCTCAACCGAACTTCTCCGTCAATTGACGATGGCACAAGGCGCAATTGCCTCCAATCCTGTCCTTCCTATTTTGGAAGATTTTTTATTTGACATCGAAAATAAAAGACTTCAAATCACCGCAACCGACCTCGAAACCACGATTTCGACTTCCATCGAAGTGCTGGCCGACGACGATTTTAGGGTCGCCGTGCCTGCCAAAATTTTGATTGACACCTTGAAAGCACTGCCGCAGCAGCCGATTACTTTTTCGGTGAACGAGGAAAATTGGGGCATCGAAATCACGTCGTCCTACGGAAAATACAAATTGGCGGGTGAAAATGGCGCGGATTTTCCAAACATCCCTGCCCCAGAAACGGTGGACACCGTGAAAATCGGCAGCCAATATTTGCAGGAATGCATCGCAAAAACGGTTTTTGCCACCTCGAACGACGAACTCCGTCCGGCGATGACCGGTGTTTATTTTCAAATTGATTTTAATAAAATGACCTGTGTGGCAACCGATGCCCATAAATTGGTAAAAATCACAACGCCAAACCTCGTCGGAGAGGTGGCCACGACTTTTATCATTCCCAAAAAGGCGTTGAATTTGTTGAAAAACGCCTTGCCTGCTGGCGAAACGGTCACGATGTCGTTCAACAAGGCCAACGCGTTTTTCAGTTTTGGGACGATTCATTTGGTTTGCCGATTGATTGACGCTCGCTATCCCGATTACAACGCCGTGATTCCGGTGGACAACCCGAATTTGATGACCGTCGGACGTGCTGATTTGGCGAATTCTTTGAAACGGATTGCCATTTATGCCAATAAAACGACGAACCAAGTTGCCCTGGACGTCACCGAAAAAACCTTGACGGTGAGCGCGCAAGACCTCGATTTTTCGAACGAAGCGACCGAGCAACTGCCCTGCACTTTTGAAGGAAACCCGATGCGGATTGCTTTCAATGCCAAGTTTTTAGCCGAAATGTTGGGTATTTTGGATACGGAAGAAGTGAAAATGCAACTTTCCACGCCGTCGCGAGCGGGGATTTTGACGCCGGTCGAGGAAAATTCCGACTTCGATATTTTGATGTTGGTGATGCCGGTAATGTTGAATAATTGAGAAAAACTGCTCGGTTTTTCAAAAAATAGAAATTACCCAACTTCCCGAAAGGCAACTTCCGGGAAGTTTTTTTTAGAAAAAACATGGAAAAAAAAATCGCCATTCTCCAAGAAAAATTGACCGCAGCCAAACTCGGCGGCGGCCTCGTCCGCATCGAAGCCCAGCACAAAAAGAGCAAATTGACCGCCCGTGAGCGCGTTCATTTTTTGTTGGATGAAAATTCGTTTGAAGAAATCGGCGCGCTCGTCGTGCACCGCAGCACCGATTTTGGTATGGAAGACCAGCAGTTTTTGGGCGACGGCGTGGTCACGGGATATGGCACGGTGAACGGTCGGTTGGTTTATGTTTTTGCCCAAGATTTTACGGTTTTTGGCGGTTCGCTTTCCGAAACGCACGCGGAAAAGATTTGTAAAGTCATGGATTTGGCGATGAAAAACGGTGCGCCGGTCATTGGTTTGAACGACAGCGGCGGCGCACGAATTCAAGAAGGCGTGAATTCTTTGGGCGGTTACGCCGATATTTTTTACCGAAATGTGCTGGCCAGCGGCGTCGTTCCGCAAATTTCGGCAATCATGGGGCCGTGCGCGGGCGGCGCGGTTTACAGCCCGGCGATGACCGATTTTATCATCATGGTCGAGGGTAGTTCGTACATGTTTGTCACTGGGCCGAACGTCGTGAAAACCGTCACGAACGAAACCGTGACCAGCGAAGAACTCGGCGGCGCGATGACCCACGCCTCGAAATCAGGCGTGACCCACCTCGTCGCGGCGAACGATTTGGACTGCATTGAAAAAACAAAAAAACTGCTTTCTTACCTCCCCCAAAACTGCGAAGAACTGCCGACGCGCCTGCCTTTTGAACTCGGTGACGAATTCCGTGACGAACTCAACAATTCGATTCCAGAAAATGCCAACCAACCCTACGACATGCGCGAGGTCATTTCAGGCATCCTCGACGCAGAGTCGTTTTTTGAAATTCACGAAAATTATGCTGAAAATATCGTCGTCGGGTTTGGCCGTTTGGCGGGTCGGAGCATCGGTTTGATTGCCAATCAGCCCAACTTTTTGGCGGGTGTTTTGGATGTAAATTCCTCGAAAAAGGCAGCGCGTTTTGTCCAGTTTTGCGATTGTTTCAATATTCCGCTGCTCGTTTTGGTGGACGTTCCCGGTTTTTTGCCCGGCACCGACCAAGAATGGAACGCCATCATCACGAACGGGGCGAAATTGTTATTTGCATTTTCCGAAGCCACCGTGCCGCGCGTCACCTTGATTACCCGAAAAGCCTACGGCGGTGCGTACGATGTTATGAATTCAAAACACATCGGCGCGGACATGAATTTTGCATGGCCGAGCGCGGAAATTGCAGTGATGGGCGCAAAAGGCGCGTCCGAAATTATTTTCAAAAGAGAAATTGATGCTGCCGAAAAACCGGCCGAAAAACTTTTAGAAAAGGAAAAAGAGTACGCCGCGACTTTTGCAAATCCGTACCGCGCCGCCGCTCGCGGTTTTGTGGACGAGGTGATTTTGCCCCGCGAAACGCGCCGAAAATTGATAAAATCCTTTGCGATGCTGGAAAATAAAGCCGTTTCGAGGCCGAAGAAAAAGCATTCGAATATTCCGCTTTGATTTTTTTCCCTATTTTTGAACTAAAAATTTAGTGAAATGATAGCAACATCAGATTTGTCAATTGATTTTTCAACTTTGCTCGAAAACGGCCCTCTGGAAATCAAACCTCGGCGGCTGACAGAAATCCAGTTTTTGGATTTTGCTTTTCAACACCCAAACCTGCGCATCGAACAAGAAAAAAACGGTAAAATTTTCATCATGTCCCCAGTTGGTTTTAATTCTGGTTTTCGTGAAGGCCATCCTTTCGGAGCCATTTATGCTTGGTGGCTTGGCCATCGGAACGGACGGGTTTTAAGCCCTTCCACCATGTTCAAATTGCCCGACGGCTCAAAAAAAATGGCAGATGCCGCATGGGTTTCAGAAGAAAAGTATCAAGCCATGCCCAAAATCGAGAGAAACAAAGTCGCGCTCGTCGTGCCCGATTTTGTGGTCGAGGTGCGTTCTGAAACTGATAGTTTGGAAAAATTAAAAAAGAAAATGACCGATGGATGGATTGCAAACGGCGTCCGTTTGGCATGGCTGATTGATCCGATTGGCAAAAAAGCATACGTTTACAAACCCAATTTTCCGGTTCAAATTATTGACGATTTTTCAAAAACGCTTTCAGGCGAGGACGTGTGCCCGGGTTTGATTTTTGAACTTAATTTGATGGAAATTTAAAAATTTAAATGAAAACCACCCTTGTTTTCGCCACCAACAACGCCCACAAAGCCAAAGAAGTCGAGCAGATTTTGGGCAAAAATTTTGAAGTCAAAACCCTCCGCGACATCGGCTGCCTCGAAGACATCCCCGAAACTGCCGCAACTTTGGAAGGAAACGCACAGTTAAAAGCTCGTTTTGTAAAAGAAAAATACGGCTTCGACTGCTTTTCCGACGACTCCGGTTTGGAAGTAAAATCGCTCGGCGGCGCGCCCGGTGTTTTTTCGGCACGGTACGCCGGCGACGAAAAAAACCACGACGCGAACATTCAATTTTTATTGAAAAATTTGCAGCCGCACCGCGACCGCTCGGCTCAATTTCGGGCAGTTATCTGCTTGATTCTCAATGGAAAAGAAAATCTTTTCGAAGGAATTTGCCCCGGCAAAATCATGGACGAAAAACGTGGCACGGGCGGTTTTGGATACGACCCGATTTTCGTCCCGCGCGGTCGCCGCAAAACTTTTGCGGAACTCGGCGACGCGGTGAAAAACAAAATCAGCCACCGCGCGATTTCTGTTCAAAAATTGATGGAATTTTTGAAAAACAACTAAATTTTTTGTCCAAAAAATGGGAAAACCTGCCCTCCTTTCTGAAAAATCTGGCCGACCTGCGGGCAAAATTGGTTTGCCTTCCGGTTTGCCTCCGGGCGAGTTTTCAGATTTTTTAAAAAAAATCCAGCCGTTTTTGATGCCAGTTTTGGCCGCTTTTTTGGCGGCTTTTTTGATGCCGCGACCGGCGGGTTTTTCTTTTAAATTTGAAAAAAATCAAGTCTGGAAATACACTGACCTCGTCGTGCCCGCCGATTTTGAGGTGCTTCGCCCAGCTGCGGAAGTAGCCGAAAAAATTGAAACCATCGAAGCCGAGCATGGCCGTTACTTTTTTCTCGACCCCGAAGTGAACCGTTTTCAAAAAAAACGATACTCGAATTTGGTCGAACGACAGGCCGAAATCAGCAGCCACGACCAACAATATGCCGACCTCGTGGCCAATCCGGGTGCCTACCAATCTTACGGACAGAAATTGTTGGAAGATATTTTTTCAAAAGGCGTCAGCGACGCGCCGCGCGGCCCGACCAACCCCGACGAAAACACCTATATAATATGGAGTAATTCCGAGCGAAAATTGAAGGCCGGGCAACTTTTGACCCTCCGAACCGCCGAAGAAATGTTGACCGACAGTCTGCCGTTTGCGCCGCTGCGGCAACCAGAATTGATATTGCCGCTCCTCGAAAAATGCCTCGTTCCAAACTTGTTTTTTTCGGATTCTTTGACCCACGCCGGGAAGGCAAAAAAAATTGCAAACGTGCGCCGCGCAGGTTTTTCCGTGAAAAAAGGCGAAAAAATCATCCAAAAAGGCCAAATCGTCGGCGAAGAACATTGGTTGAAACTGAATACTTTGGCCGAGCAAAATCCATCGAAAAACAGCATTTTGATTTCGTTCGGTTATTTTTTGGTGGCTTTGTTGGGTTTTGGCGGCCTGTTTTTTTGGCAGAAAAATTTCGGCTTTCTCCAAATTTCGCGTTTTCAAAATGAAAAATTGTACGCCGTCATTTTGCTCGGTTTGGCGGCAGTAAAATTGTTGATTTGGTTCGGCGACGCGGTGCCGCTGCTTTTGCCGATTTTCATTTTGCCAATGATCTTGAAAAAAAACCACGACACGCCGACCGCAATTTTGACTTGGGCAATTTTGGTTTTTCTCGTCGGATTTTCACTGGATTGGGGCGTCGCATGGCTGTTCATCCAAATTTCTGGTGCAGCCGCGACGATGTTTTTTTTCAATTCCGATTTGAATTTGAACGAAAAATTGGGTGCATCACTTTTGGTCGGCGGCGTGATGAATTTAGCTTGGCTGGCCACCTTGATTTCTGAAAAACTAAATCCGGCCTTGCAAACTGGCGATGTCCCCATTTTTTTGATCGTCTCCACTTTTATCGGTTTGGTTTTTTTGCCGACAGGTTTGTCCTTTTTAAAAAATTTGAAAAAAAACGAACCCACGAATTTGCCTGCCAAAAAATAATTTGGAAAACAAAGACCTAATTTTATACTTTTGCCGCCCGAAAGCGGAAAAAGTGGCTTTCGACAAAATTTAATTATCATCAATCATCAAAGATAAATTTTCAACGCAATGAAAAAAGATATCCATCCAGCCAGTTATCGTTTTGTGGTTTTCAAGGACATCTCCACCGACGAGCAATTTTTGGGCAAATCTTGCATCAACAGCAAAGACACGACCGTTTGGGAAGACGGCCAAACTTACCCACTCGTCAAAATGGAAATCAGTGCGTACAGCCACCCATATTTCACAGGAAAAATGAAATTTGTGGACACCGCTGGCCGGATTGACAAGTTCAACAAGAAATTTGGAAAATTCGTGAAACCAGAAGTGGTAGCCGAATAGTGATTAGATTTTAGTGTTTAGAGATTAGTTTTTGTTCACATAAATTCTAAACCCTAAAAACTAAACTCTAAAAAAAGTCCCGATTTGCACCTGTGGCAAGTCGGGACTTTCTATTTTTGTGGCACTTTTTCATCCCGGACTGTTTTTTTAATGACCAATATCATCCTTTTCGACTCCGATGCGCGCAATCATTTGCTGCCGCTGACCGCAACCCGACCGATGGGCGAGTTGCGTTTGGGCATCCTCACCATCCGCGAAAAATGGGAACGGCGGCTCAAATCTTCGGTCAGTTACATCACGCAGGAATATTTGCAGGAAAAATTCCCGATCCACATCGAGGAGGAGAATTTAATCGTCAACGCGGGCATTTTTCCGACCGACGAAATCTGTCGGTTGATTGATAATTTGAAAATCAACGAGGCACTTTTGACCGCAGATTCTGAGTTGATTGCCGCCCGGATTTCGGAAAGCCAAATCGAAATGCTGATTGAAAACGAGGAGATAAAAATGCTCGAAGCCAATTATTTGGATGAAAATTATCCTTTGATTTTTATCAATAATTTGTGGGATTTGACCCGGCTGAATGGCCAAGCACTTGCCGATGATTTCAAAATTTTGACCGCCGGACGAAAATCACAACCCATTTCCGAGACAAATCAGTGGATCGGCGAGGAACAGATTTTTTTGGAAAAAGGTGTAAAAATGGAATTTTGCACTTTGAATGCAACGAACGGCCCGATTTACATTGGCCAAAATGTGGAAGTGATGGAAGGTTGTTTGCTGCGCGGCGGCATTTCGATTGGCGATAATTCGATTTTGAAAATGGGCGCGAAAATTTATGGACCGACCACGATTGGCCCCGGTTGCCGGGTTGGTGGCGAGGTGGCACGCAGTATTTTTTTCCAAAATTCGAACAAGGCGCACGACGGATATTTGGGTGATTCGGTCATCGGCGAATGGTGCAATTTGGGCGCGGACACCAACAATTCAAATTTGAAAAACAACTACTCCGAAGTCAAACTTTGGAATTACGAAGCCGAAAAATTCGTGCTTTCCGGCCAGCAATTTTGCGGATTGATCATGGGCGACCACGCAAAATGCGGCATCAACACGATGTTCAACACCGGTTCGGTCGTCGGCGTGAACGCAAATATTTACGGCGCGGGCTACCAACGAAATTTTATCCCCGATTTTGCGTGGGGCGGAGTGGATGCCGGGTTCCGGACCTACAAATTTTCGGATGCCTGCGAAACCGCCGGGCGGGTTTTGGCGCGCCGGAATTTCCAATTTAACGACCTCGAAAAAGCCATTCTCTACCACGTTTACGACCGCACCGCAAAATTCCGAACTTGGGAAAAATGAAGTCAAAATATGAAATGCGCGGCGTCTCCGCCACCAAAGACGAGGTGCACGCTGCCATCCAACATTTGGATAAAGGCCTGTTTCCCAATGCTTTCTGCACGATTTTGCCCGACCTCGCGGCTGGGAACTCCCGGTTTTGCAACATTTTGCACGCCGACACGGCAGGCACAAAAACCAGTCTCGCCTATTTATTTTGGAAAGAAACCGGCGATTTGTCGGTTTGGCCGGGCATCGCGCAGGACGCAATCGTCATGAATTTGGACGACATGGCTTGCGTCGGCTGCACGGATAACATTTTACTTTCAAGCACGATTGGCAGAAATAAAACCGTGATTCCCGGCGAAGTCATCGCTGCCGTGATTCGCGGCACGTCCGATTTTATTGAAAAAATGGCGGCGCACGGCGTCCAATTGCACCTCGCCGGTGGCGAAACTGCCGACGTTGGCGACGTGGTTCGCACGATTGATGTTGGATACACCGCTTTTGCCCGAATGAAACGCAGCGACCTGATTATCAATAAAATACGTCCCGGAAACGTCGTCGTCGGGCTGGCAAGTTTTGGCCGTTCAAATTATGAAAATGAATACAACGGCGGCATGGGCAGCAACGGTTTGACCTCGGCCCGGCATGATGTTTTGTCAAAAATTTATGCGGAAAAATACCCGGAAAGTTTCGACCCGGCCTTGCCCAACGAGGTAATTTACACCGGAAATCGACGGCTCACCGAGACTTTAACCGTTGAAAATCAAGAAATTACAGTTGGGAAACTGATACTTTCACCAACCCGAACTTACTTGCCGGTGCTGCACGAGATTTTCAAAAATTACCGGAAAAAAATTACAGGCGTGATTCACTGTTCCGGCGGTGGGCAGACCAAAGTTTTGAAATTTATCGAAAACTGCCACGTTGTAAAAAACAACCTTTTCCCGCTGCCCGATTTGTTCCGGTTGATTCATGAAAGTTCGGGGACGGATTGGCGTGAAATGTACCAAGTTTTCAACATGGGGCACCGGATGGAAATTTATTTGCCTGAAAAATATGCCCAATCGGTCATCGAAATTTCTGAAAGTTTTGGAATCGCGGCGCAGGTTGTCGGGCGGGTGGAAAAATTTTCGGGGGAAAAAGTTTCGGTCAAATCTGAATTTGGTCTTTTTGAATACTAATTTTTGGAGGTCGAAATTTATTTAGACCCTTCCGTGGTCGAAATAAATTTCGACCTCCAAAAAAAAAATGAAATTTATGAAAAAATACAAATAAAATTTAGCCATGCTGTT
>JANNMS010000335.1:0-7123 GCA_031398055.1 Saprospirales bacterium
GGCTTCGCTCCCCAACCGGCCCAACAAAGCGGTTGGCGAGCCAACCCCAGCCAATGGGTTGGCAAAATTACAATTGGTTTTTGGGGAATCGAAAATTTGTCTGTTTTTAAATGATTTCGAGCAGGCGTTATCGCCCGGCAGTGTTTTCTAACTTTAATGGCTCAACGTATCTTCGCACCGAACCCGTGGGTCACAATGCTCACACAACCACCAAATTTCATGAAATATCCGACCTGCATTTTCCTGTTTTCCTTCCTTGCGGCATCCCTTTTTTCCCAAACTCCAGCCGACACGCTCGCCCCGGAAAATGAGGTTTTGGCAAAATACTCCCTCATTTGTTATTGGGAAAAAGGTGAAGTCTTGAACTACGAAATCGTCAAAGGCAAACTAAAATTCAAAAGCGAGGAATTGGTGGACAGCACTGCCAGCACCTCGCAAATGTCCCTGACAGTCGTTGATTCCAGCGAAAAACACTACTTGATTGATGTCGGTTACGAATCCGGGACTGATTTATCTGACATCGGCGTGGACAACGAGACGGCCAGCGAAATCATGAAAATGCTCGGCGGCCTTCGATTGCAGTACGAGACGGACGAAATGGGCGCATTTCAAGATTTTAAAAATTCGGAGCAAATCGTGGCCGGCGTCCAAATGATGTTGAAATCCATGATGAAGAAAAAAGATATTCCAGCGGAGAAACAGAAATTGTTGGACAATCTGCTCGGCGTGTTCAGCAGCGAATCATTTATCAAAGAAAAATTCTTGCAGGAAGCACAACTGTTGCACCTTTTTCACGGGCGGATGTGGACGGTTGATTCGCTCATGAAATTCAATGACGAACTGCCCAACAGGTTCGATCCCGCCAAACCCACCATTGCCAATTCGAGCCTACATTTTGTCCCCGACGCCGACAACGAAGGCAGTGCTTTCCTTTTTTATACCATGAAAATACCAGAAAAAGAGTCGAAGGAAATACTCGGCCAAACTTTTGACAAACTTAAATTGACCGACGACCCAAAGTTTCTAAAAGAATTTGAAAAAGCGACCATCACCATCGAGGACTCGAACACCTATTATATCCACATGAGCAGCGGCACGGTGACGAGTTTTTACCGAGAACGACGTATTAAATTCGATGAAGAAACAACAGTGCAGTTTGTTGAAATCAACCTTAAATAAAATAGGATTGAAATATTTTGCCATCAAAACCGCCCTTGTTTTTACTTTCGCCCAGTGTCGGGCAAAATATTTCCCCCGCCAAAAACAACGATGACCCGATTCCTTTTTGTCATTTTCCTTTTCATTTTTCAAATAAAACCTGCCGCCAGCCAGCAAAAACTGCGGCTCATTTTCGCCGGAGATGTCATGGGGCACGCCCCGCAAATCAAAAGTGCCGCCACCGGAAAAGGCGAATATGACTATCGTCCGTGTTTCAAATTCATAAAACCGCTGATCGAACAGGCCGATTTGGCCGTCGCCAACCTCGAACTGACCTTGCCCGGCAAACCGCCGTACACCGGTTACCCGATGTTCAGAAGCCCCGACGCGCTCGGCGAGGCTTTGGTGGATGCCGGTTTTGACTTGTTGGTCACGTCAAATAATCACTCGAACGATGCGCGCGGCACGGGCGTCATCAAAACCATCGAAACGCTGGACAAATTGGGTTTCGAACACACCGGGACTTTCAAAAATGCCGCCGAACGCGCCACGACCTATCCTTTGATTTTGACAAAAGATGGCTTTCGCTTGGCATTTTTAAATTATACCTACGGCACAAACGGGATGCCGACCGACCCGCCGACCATCGTTAATTTGATCGACACTGCCCAAATCAAAATTGACCTCGCCGAGGCGCGCGCGCGAAAACCGGACTACATTTTTGTGGTGATGCACTGGGGTTTGGAATATCAATTGAAAGAAAACGACGAACAACAAAAACTCGCCCGTCTGCTCGTCCGAAACGGTGCCGACATGGTCATCGGCGCGCACCCGCACGTCGTGCAACCCATTAAAAAAGAGACAGTTATCGGTTTGAACGGTGAAAAAAGAGAGGCTTTGGTCGTTTATTCTTTGGGCAATTTTATCTCCAACCAAAAGCAGCCGCACACCGACGGCGGCATCCTTTTTCAGGTGGATTTGGCAAAAAAAACACCATCCAGCCGCGCCGAACTTTTCGAATACGGGTTCATTCCAGTTTATCGGTACATCCATAAAAATGCTGCGGGAAAAACAACTTATTTCGCACTGCCCGTCGCTCGGTTGGAAAAAAATCCAAAACTTTTCCCAGAAATGTCGGCATCGGCGGTGGCGAAAATGAAGGTTTATGCCGAGGGTTTGCGGAAACGGCTGGTCTGTTTGGAATACAAAAATTAAACAACTTCTTCAAAAAAAATGAGCAAACGAAACGCACCCAACCGCCCCATTTCTCCAAAAAATACGGCCAAAACGACCCCCGAAACCCGCCAATCCGATGATTTGGAAGGCTGGCGCGCACTACTTTGGTTGTTGTTTTTTGCCAATTCTCTGGTCATTTGGCACGGCTGCCTCGACGAATCGCTCGCCCCGCGTTTCTTTTTCACGGCGGCGGCGTTGCTCGGTGGACTACTTTTTTTGAAAAAAGACCTTTTGAAAAATGGCGACCTGCGTTTGCACGGTTTCGATTTGTTGTTTTTGGTTTGGCTGGGCATCAATTGGGCATCGGTCGCGTGGGCTTTCAATTGGTCGGAGGCCGTTTTTTATACCCAAAAAGTTTTCCTCAGTTTTCTGGTTTATTGGCTTTTTCGGCAGGCCTTGCAGCGGGACGAAAACATGGTCCGGCGGACGCTGGCAATGGCCACGCCAGTTTTGACTTTGGTGGTTTGCGGCGTGCTTTTGATTCAATTGGCGCGAGCGATTGGCGAGGTCGGCCTGCAAAATGACGCACTTTACGATTACATGAAAGGCTTGTACGGTAACAAAGGTTTGACGGCAAATTTTTTATTTATCTTATTGATTTTCAACGCGTTACTGCACCGCGAGTTTCGCTGGCGGTGGATGTTTTGGCTGGGTGGCGTCCTACTTTTTAGCTTGATTTTGTTGCTCCAAACTCGGACAGTTTACATTTCGGTCGTGGCGGCGGGGCTGTTTTATTTTATCGGACGGGCGGTGGTGGAAAGCGGTTTTCGCCCATTTTTTCTAAAAAAATTATTGCCGATTGGTGTGCTGGGCATCGTGATTTTGGCGAGTTTGTTGGCATGGAAAGGTAGTGGCACCAGCCTCGGCGAACGGCTCAACCCGGCCACGTATTTCAAAAGTGCCTCGGCCAACGAACGCCGATTTGTGTGGTACAAAACCGATGTTTTGAACCGCGACCACCCGATTTTGGGCGTCGGAAATGGCAGTTGGAAAATATTTTTCCCCACCAAAAACATCGAAGGTGCGTACCGTTTGCAAGAAAAAGGCATCATTTTTACCCGCGCCCACAACGATTATTTGGAAATCCGGGCCGAAATGGGCTGGGTCGGGGCAATCTTTTTTGTGGGTTTGTTTTTGGTCGCCGGGTTCAGCATTTTTTGGGGTTTGAAAAATTTGGAAGATGAAAAAACCCGTCCGAACGGGTCAGCCGGGCGGGAACGCCACGACCTGCTCGTTTTGGGCGCGGGAATGATTGGTTATTGTATCATCCAATTTTTCGATTTTCCCCGCGAACGCATGGAACAGCAAGTGATGCTGGCTATATTTTTTGGCTGGACGGCTTTTTTGACCCGCGATTTTTGGAAAAAATTGCCCGGAATCGGCGCACAAAAAATATTTCCGGTGGCTTGGCTGGCGGCGATTTTTGGCCTGATTTTCAGTTTGGCAATCGGGTGGGGCAGGATTTCTGGCGAAATTCACAATTATAAAGTGTTGGAAGCGCAGATGAACAACGACAATTCTCGGATGGCTGCCGAGGCACTCGCCGCCGAAAACCCATTTTACCAACTCAGCGATGTCGTTTTGCCGATGGCCTGGTACGCTGGGATCGGGTATTTTCAAAAAGGCGAAAATGCGAAGGCGATCGAGCAATTTGCGCGGGCGTACCAACAAAATCCGTTCAGTTTTCAGGTGATAAATAATTACGCGGCGGCACTTTCAAAAGCCGGAAATTACCGCGAGGCGATTTCGTTTTTTGAAAAAACACTGGAAATCAACCCGCGGTACGACGAGGGGAAATTCAACCTGTCGTACACCTATTTCCAGTTGGGCGATTACCAGAAAGCACTCGAATTTGCCGAAAAAGTAGATACCATTGTGGGTGCAAAAACACCGGACGAGCTGGAAAAAAATGCAATCCTGAAAAAACGAAAAGCTGAATTTATCCAAAAAGCCGCTGCTAAACTTCAAAAATGACGAGGCTGGGTTTGAAAAATCCAAAATCGTAAATCCAAAATCGTAAATCTATGTACGAACATCATCACGCAAATTTTGGCAAAAACCAACGCCACGTCATCGAAAATCCGACGACAAAAAACGGGTTTTCGCTCTCGCCGACCGCCGGGGCGGATTTGTTGGGTTTAAAATTCGCGGGCGAAAACATCCTCGACGGCTACGAAACAGCCGACGAATTGGAGGCCTTGCACTGGAAAAAAAACATCTTGCTTTTTCCTTTTCCGAACCGTTTGGATGGCGGAAAATATGAAATTGACGGGCAGCCGTTTTTCTTTTTAAAAAACAATGCGGACACCCAAAATGCCATCCATGGTTTTGCTTTTTCCGAAAAATTTGAAATTTCAAAAATCATTTTGGCTCCAAATTTTGCCGAAGTCACCTGCCGTTTGGACGATGCCGGGACGAATTTGGCCTACCCATTTGCCACCCGTTTTGAGGTAGTTTTTAAAATTTCGGACACAAAAAATGGCGGCAATTTTTCGGTAAAATTTTTGGTCAAAAACCGTTCGAAAAAGACAATTCCGGTGGGCATCGGCTGGCATCCGTATTTTCGGTTGACCGAAAATGTGGGCAATACTTTTTTGAAAATGCCGCCTTGCCAAAAAGTGGAAATTGACTCGCGGATGTTGCCGACCGGCGAACTTTCAGATTTTGAAAACTACAAAATTGCCGAGCCGATTGGAGATGATTTTTTGGACAACTGCTTCAAAATCAATGATTCAGAAAAAAAATGGGCGGTCGAAATTGCTGGCGGTGGTAAAAAATTGAGGTTCGAAGCAAACCGTGCGGCGTGGCCTTTTTTGCAAATTTTCACGCCGCCGCACCGCAAATCGGTGGCCATCGAACCGATGACCTGCAACGTGGATGCGTTCAACAATGGCGATGGATTGATAAAATTGGGAGCGGGGGAGACATGGCGTGGCGGGTTTTGGTTGAGATATTCGTGATTTTTGCAAAAATTCTTTCTTCTCAATACCTTTGTAAAAAAAAATCGCGTCATGCAACAACTTGTCCTCGACATTGAAGAAAGCCATTTTCCGGTGCTGCTCCATTTTTTGGAGACCTTGGATTTCGTCCGAATCGTTTTGCCGGAGACAAAGCATTCAACCCTGCTGGTTGGCCAAAACCTCCCCGAAACGGCATCTGTCCAGACGGCGCACTCAGATTTCCCACCCAAATTTGCAAAAGAAATCACCTCAACGGGCATCATAATTGATTGGGAAAACTACCTCAAAGGCAAGGATTTGAGCAAATACAAAACCGGTTTTGGCGGTGCAAAAGGGATGTTTGTGATGTCATCGGATTTTGACGAACCGCTCGAAGACCTTAAAGAATACATGTACTGATGAAATCTTATCTTATTGATACTCACACACTTATCTGGTATTTGAACGGCGATGCCCAACTTTCTGAAAATGCAAAGCAGGCTTTGATGAACAAATCGGCACGTCGGATTGTCAGTATCGCCACTATTTGGGAGATAGCCATCAAAATTAATATCGGCAAACTTTTCGTTCATTTGCCCATGTCAGAATTGCCCGTTTTTTTCAAAGTGAACGGCTTTGAATTTTTGCCACTTTCTTTCGAGCATTGCGAGCAGTACCAATCCTTGCCGCTGCACCACCGCGACCCTTTTGACCGTATTTTGATTGTTCAGGCCCAAGTTGAGAACCTGACCATCGTCAGTCGCGACCCAAATTTTCCGATTTACGGGGTTCCGGTACTTTGGTAGAAACGCAATCAGGAATTTTTCCAAAAAAATTCAATCAATCGAGGTACCGTTTCGTCAGCCCACCATAAAAATCAATCCGCCGGTCGCGGAAAAACGGCCAAATCCGTCGCACGTCTTCCGTTCGTTTTTTGTCGATTTCGATGACCGTGTTTTCCTCTTTTTCAGAATTTCCCAAAAACAAAACCTCACCCTGCGGCCCAGCGACAAAACTTTGTCCCCAAAATTGAATGCCGTTCGTCACGCCCGACCAATCGGGTTCGTGGCCGACGCGGTTCACGGTAATTACAGGTAGGCCATTTGCAACCGCGTGGCCGCGCTGGATCGTAAACCACGCGCCGTGCTGCCGCTCTTTTTCGGCTGCTGGGTCGGTGCTTTCCCAACCGATCGCGGTCGGATAAATCAACATTTCTGCCCCGGCGAGCGCCATCAAACGCGCGGCTTCGGGATACCATTGATCCCAGCAAACGAGCACGCCGAGTTTTCCAACAGAAGTTTGGATGGGTTGAAAACCGAGGTCGCCGGGCGTGAAAAAGAATTTTTCGTAATACGCCGGGTCGTCGGGGATGTGCATTTTCCGGTATTTTCCGGCGATGGAACCGTCTTTTTCGAACACGACGGCGGTGTTGTGGTAAAGTCCTGGGGCGCGTTTTTCAAAAAGAGAAGTGACCAAAACGACGCCATGTTTTTTGGCGGCAGCCGCAAAAACCTCGGTGTCGGGGCCGGGAATCGGTTCGGCGAGGTCAAATTTTGAGACATCCTCGGCTTGACAGAAATAAATTCCGCAGTGCAATTCTTGCAAAATGACGAGTTCCGCGCCTTTTTTAGCACAGTCGGCAATGCCGTCCAATGATTTTTGGATGTTCGATTTTTTGTCGGGCGAGCAGGATTGCTGGACGAGGCCGATTTTGAGTTTTTTCATTTTTAATAATGGGTCGTTTTGAAATGCAAAAAAACGGGTGTCATTCTGAGCGAAGCGAAGAATCT
>JANNMS010000342.1:0-10281 GCA_031398055.1 Saprospirales bacterium
AACAAACCCCATCAAAAAAAAAAAAAAACACCCCCACCCCGCCCCCCCCCCCCCCGAGCAAAACCAGTAAAATCAATGGAAAAAAACGAGCGATGGCGAGATTGGAAAAATTCATTTTTCATGTGAAAAATTTTTGAGTGAAAAAAAATGATGTGTTTTCGATTTCAAAATTAACATGGATGAATGGACGGTCATGTTAAGTTTTCATTCAATACAAGGACGTTATAGCATGGCATCTGGTTGGGGATTTGTTGGTTTTTTTCAAAAAAAAATTTGGGAACGAGTGAAAAATAACCTGTGAAGTTGGAGAAATTTGTTGGCGAGGATGCCAACAATGGCAAAAATGCCGTGTCATGTTGAGCGCAGCGAAACACCTGTTTAGAACTTTAAAAAAACATATCCTAAACCCCAAGTTCCAATTGATTTTTCACCAATTGATAATATATCCCACGTTCGTAAGTCAATTTCGCGTGCGTCCCCTGCTCCACCACTTCCCCTTTTTCCAGCACCACAATATTGTCCGCATCGCGCACCGTGCTCAACCGGTGCGCCACGATAATCACCGTCCGGTTGCGGAAAAAACGCTCCAAATTTTCCATAATCGTCCGCTCGTTTCCTGCGTCGAGTGCGTTCGTTGCTTCGTCAAAAAAGAGGTATTCCGGGTTTTTGTAAACGGCTCGCGCAATCAAAATCCGCTGTTTTTGTCCCTGGCTCAAACCGACGCCGTCCTGCCCGATTTTGGTGTTGTATCCCAACGGCAGCGATTCTATAAACTGTTGAATATTAGCGACTTTGGAGGCATAAAGCAGTTTTTTCCTGTCCACGATTTCGTCGCCGAGCGCGATATTTTTGGCAATCGTTTCCGAAAAAAGAAAACCTTCCTGCATCACCGCACCGCACCGCGAACGCCACAAACGCGTGTTGACATTTGACAATGCGATGTCGCCCAATTTGACCGCGCCCGACGTGGCTTGATAATATTGCAAAAGCAATTTCAGCAGCGTCGTTTTCCCCGAACCCGACGCACCGACGATGGCCGTGACCTTGCCTTCCGGAAAAATCAGGTTCAAATTTTTCAAAACCATCGGGTCATGCGGCCCACCATATCTGAATGAACAATTGTCCAAAACGAGGTCGCCATTTTCGGGGATCACCGTGACTTTTTGTTCGAAAATGTTCTCCTCGTCGGGCAGTTTGTGGATTTCGTTCATCCGCTCGAGGCTGATTTTCGCTTCCTGCGCCGACAAAATAAATTGCACGAGTGATTCGAGCGGCGCGTTCATGTGCCCGATGATGTACTGCACGGCGAGCATCATGCCGAGCGACATTTGCCCGTGAATCACGGCTTGCGCGGCGATGACCGAAATCACGATATTTTTCCCTTCATTTATAAACGACGCGCCCGCCCGCTGGAATTGGTCGGTGGCGAGGTATTGCACATTTACACGGAAAAGTCTTGCTTGAATGCGTTCCCACATCCAACGTTTTTGTTTTTCGGCGTTGTGCTGTTTGATTTCCTGCATGCCGTTGACCAGTTGGATCAGGGCACTTTGATTTTCGGCCAACTGCTCGAAACGTTTGTAATCCAGCGTCCGGCGGCGTTTCAAAAACAAGCCAATCCATGCAAAATACAAAGCCGCCGCGCCGAAAAATACCCAGAAAATCGTAGAATTATAAAACAAAAGCACCGCCCCGAAAACCGCCAAATTGAAAACAGAAAACAGGGTGGTCAAAGAATGGGAAGTCAAAAAACGCTCGACCCGTTCGTTGTCGTAAATTCTTTGGAGCAGGTCGCCCGTCATTTTTGAATCAAAAAAAGCCATCGGCAGGCGCATCAATTTTATCAAAAAATCGGACACCAAATTGATGTTGACCCGCGTCCCGATGTGCAGCAAAATCCAGCCGCGGATGAATTCGACAAAAACTTGCGAGATAAAAAGCACGCCCTGCCCCAGCAAAATCAAGTAGACAAAATTGAGGTCGCCGAGCACAACTCCTTTATCCACAAGGGCTTGCATCAAAAACGGCAAGGCCAATTGGATGATGCTGCCGACAAAAAGACCCAACGAAAGTTGAAAAATCAGCCGCCGGTGGCGTTTCAAATACGTCCACAAAAAACCAAAACCAGCGCGGTCAACTTTGTCGCCGTCGCGTTCAAAAAATTCTGGGGAAGTTTCGAGGAGGAGCAAAATGCCCTGCGGTTCGCCGCTGACCACATCGCTGACCCAGCCGTTCAGGAATTCTTGGATGGTGAGTTTCAGTTTGCCCACCGCTGGGTCGGAAATGAAAATCGTGTTGCCCGAAATTTTGTACACCACCACAAAATGGTTCTGTTTCCAGTGGGCCACGCAGGGCAGCGGGACTTCTTCTTTCAGTCTTTCAAAACCGATTTTCACGCCGAGCGTGTGGAAACCCAATTTTTCGGCGGCATCCGAAATGCCCATCAACGACACGCCCTCGCGCCCCAAATAAGTGAGTTCGCGCAGGTATTCCAACGAATAATGGCGGCCAAAATGCCGTGCAATCATCCGCAGGCAAGTCGCGCCGCAATCCATCGCGTCCAATTGTTTGTAAAAAGGAAATCTATCGAGCATGGCCGAGAAACGGGGGATTATTTGAAGGTTTAGGAGGTTTAAAGAGGTTTAAAAGGTTTAGTTTTTGCGAAGGCTAAACATTCTAAACCTCCCTAAACTTTCTAAACCTCCCACAAAAGTCCAACCTTTCAACTGAAAAACGAAAACCCAACAAAACGTCCCGCTTTCTTTTTAACGATTATGAAAATCAGGCTTTTATCCGTTGTCAAATTTTTTAAATAAATGAAAAATCTATGCCAAGACGTGGCGAAAAGGGGCATAAATTTTTTTTGTTTAAATATAATTTTTTTTGACTTTGGAAAAGGCGGCCACAAAAAAAGCCAACCCGAATCAATCTGGGTTGGCTTTTTTCAATAAAAACTGGGCAAAAAAATCACCCAATCACCGACCGATCCTTCGCCTGATATTTGGCGTACATAAATGCTGCACCGGCCAAAGCCATGTCTTTCAAAAGCGCGGCCATGCCATTTTGTTGTGTCAACGGATTCATCGCGGCGGGCAAATGCACCATCAAAACCAACAAAAGCATGAAAATTCCGAGCAAAACCGTAGCCAATTTATCCATTTTTCCAGTTACCATTGCCACCGCAGCGGCAATCATCCCCGCGCCGGAGAGATATACCCAAATGGCTTTCGCAGGCATATAACTTGGGACGACAAAATCCGCCATGCCTTGCGCGTTCATCAAATGTAAAAGTCCAAAAATGGCAAACGGAATGGCAAAAAGCCAACGGCCAAGAGAAAGGAGTGCATTCATAAAATATTCGTTTTGAGAATGATGAAAAAATTGAAATTTGTTCGTCCCGAAATTTCGGAACGCAGGCAAATGTAGCAAGGCAACCCATTTTACAAAACTTTTTCAAACCGCATTTTCATCCCTCATCCCTCATTCCTCATCCCTAAAAATATGGAAAAACTCGAACGTTGGCGACTGGTTTTGGGTCAAAAAGCAGACCCGGAAAATGCTGTGAGTTTCGACGGCGAAGATTCAAAAGGCATGGACGGCACGCTCGAAGCACTTTACGACGCCGAGCGGCGCGGCGGTTTGGGTCGGTCGTCGCCAAATATCAACCGATGGTTGGGCGATATTCGAAAATATTTTCCGACGGAAGTTGTCCAAGTCATGCAGCGCGATGCCCTCGACCGATTGGGTTTGCAGCAAATGTTGCTCGAACCCGAACTTTTGCAAAGCATCGAACCGGACGTGCATTTGGTCGGCGCACTGCTGGCGTTGAACAAAGTGATGCCCGTCAAAACCCGCGAAACTGCCCGGCAAGTCGTGCGGCAGGTCGTCGAACAATTGGAAAAAAAAATGCGAAATCCCCTCCGCGAAGCCGTGCAAGGTGCCCTCAGCCGGAGCGTCCGAAACCTCCGCCCGAAAGCCAACGAGATCGACTGGCGACAAACAATCCAAAAAAATCTAAAACATTACCAACCTGATTATCAAACGATTATCCCCGAAAAATTGATTGGGCACGGCAAAAAAGGGCAAGCACTGCGACACATTATTTTGCTGCTCGACCAAAGTGGTTCGATGGCTGATTCCGTGGTTTACACTGGCGTGGTCGGAGCAGTTTTGGCTTCGATTCGGGCGGTCGAAACGCGGCTCGTGGCTTTCGATACCGAAATCGCTGACCTTTCTGAACACCTCGCCGACCCGGTCGAACTGCTTTTTGGTGCGCAACTTGGCGGCGGAACGGACATTGCAAAAGCACTTGGTTACGCCGAAACTTTGATTCGTGTGCCGTCGGACACGATTTTGGTTTTGATTTCAGATTTATTTGAAGGTGGAAATCAGCAAGAAATGTTTAAAAAAATCCACAAAATCCGGGAGGCAGGCGTGACCGTCGTGGCACTTTTGGCACTTTCCGACAGCGGTGCGCCGAGTTTTGACCAAGAAAATGCGCGAAAATTGGCCGCTTTTGACATTCCGGCGTTTGCCTGCACCCCGCAACTTTTCCCAGAATTGATGGCTGCTGCGATTGCAAAAAAGGATTTGCGGGAATGGGCTGGCGGCGCGGGTGTCGTTTTGAAAAATTGAGTTTTTAAAACACATTTTTTTGAACCACATAGGCACATAGGACACATAGTATATTGAAAATCAACTTTCTATGTGTCCTATGTTTCTATGTGTTTCAAAAAAAATCAAAAATTATCCACCTCGCGATAGGCATTTATCAAAGCTATTTCACCTGCTTTTTCGGGAAAAAAGTTGCCGTGCTCCATGCCCAAAACGCCCGAAAAACCTTTTTTCTGAATGTGTTTAAAAATATTTTTGTAGTTGATTTCGCCGGTCGTCGGCTCTTTTCTGCCGGGATTGTCGCCGATTTGAAAATACGCGGTTTCGTCCCACGCCAAATCAATGTTCGGAATTAGGTTGCCGATTTGAATTTGAGCATGATAAATATCGTACAAAATTTTGCACGCCGGGCTGTTCACCGCTTTGCAAATCGCGTAGCACTGCGGCACGTCGGTCAAAAACAAACCCGGATGGTCGCGAAAATTCAAAGGTTCCAAAACCATTACCAACCCCTGCGGCTCCAAAATCGCCGCCGCCTGTTTCAAAGATTCAATCACGTTCGCGGTTTGATAACCCATCGGCAAGCGCAAATCCAAATGTCCAGGCACCACCGTCATCCATTTTGCATGGCAACGTTTGGCCACTTCCACTGAATTTTTGATTTCTGACAAAAATTCTGCGCGTTTTTCGGCTTTGCCGGAAGCCAAATTTGGCTCGCGCCAATCAATTTTATGCGCCACGAAAACACCCATTTCGATGCCCAATTTTTGCATCGCTTCGCCCATTTTCGTTTGCAAATCCACCTCGCGGCTCGCCATTCCATTGTCTTCAAAAGCGCGAAAACCTTGTTCAGCCATGAATTTCAATTGGTCAATTTCATCTTCGCCCGCCGAATTTTTGAACATTCCGAGGTGCGGGGCATAATTCAATCTGAAAGGTTGGCTTGTCGTCGTCGATGCAGTTTTGTTTTTTTCTGCAAAAATTTCAGGCACGGCCAAAGTCATGACAGCCGAGGTTGCGAGGGTATTTTTGATGAAATTTCTTCTTTTCATTTCTGGAAAAATTTATTGTATGGTGGTTTTTGGCAAATGATTTTTCTAGTTATTTCATAAAAACTCGCCTCAAAACTTCCACCAAGCCTTCCGCTGCTTCTCCGGTTTCGGCTCCGTTTTTTCATCATCCGGCTCCTTTTCTTTTGGAAGCAAAAATCTTTTTTCCTCTTCGTCATTCCATTTTTCACCCAAAATCCGTTGCGCGGCGCGGGAAATCAGCGGTGTCCAAGTCCGTTTTCCCGCTTTCGCAAATTTTTCCAAATCATCCAAAATCGCCTCTCGAAAAAACCGGTCGCCTTCTTCATACCATTCGTCCTGCCAGCGGTCATAAATTTTTGTAGCCGCATCAAAATCGCCGTCCAGCAAAGCCGCGTGCCCCAAATTTGCATGGATAAACAGCACCGTCGAATCCAAAGCCAGCCCAGCGGTGGCAAATCGCCGCGCATTTTTCGTCCCATTTTTGGTAAATAAATAATACCATGAAAGGTCGCCAAACCTTTTGGCCGTCATATTTGCCCCAACTGGGCTGGGCGATTCGTGCAAATCAGATAGAAAAAAAATAAGTTCTGAAATCGCGGATTTTACCGATTCATCGTACTCGCCCGCATCCCAGAAACGGGCAGCTGAAAGTTCAAAAAACGACGGCACACCCATTCCCGATTCTTTCCCAATGCTCGATAATTTATTGTTTTCTTCAAAAGCAGGCCAAAAATTGACCCATTTTTCGCGGTCGTCGCCTTTTTGCGAAAGCAAACTGACTTTGCTCGAAACCTCGGTTTCCGCAGATTTGTCTATTTCGATGGCCGCAAAAAAACTGGCCGACGCCGCGTCGACATCTCCCGCCAAACCTTCGGCAAAACCGCGTTCGATCAACATTTTTACATCGTCCGGACGCATCGAATTGTAAATTTCAACAGCCAAACTTGCCACTTTTCGGCTTTCGGAAAACATGGAATCTCGCCGCAAATTCAAGGCCCAATCCGAGCGCATTTTTGCCAATTCGCGCAGCGCAACCTCCGAATCGAGGTTGGAAATGGCCGTTTTGAAAAACAAATCCGCGCGATTGTACAAATCTTGGTAAACTTTTGGGTCGAGCGAAATGGCCGCCTGTTTCCCAAAATACCGTGCAAAACCGAGTTGGATTGCAGGTTCCATGTCTGCCAAAGCCTCGTCCGGTTTCTTTTCCAAAAAGGCTTGTTCGAGGTTGAAACGGTAAATTTGGTCTTCCGAAAGTGCCGCGATGTGGTGGTTTCGCAGCGCGAGTTGCAGGATTTTTGGAGAAGAAATCGCCCAAACGCACTTTTTTTCATCGCCATAAACTGCCAAAAGCATCTGCCCGTCCGGCGAAAATTCCAAATAACTCACACTTCCGTCGCCACCCGAAACCGAAAAAATCTCGCGCCCCGTTTCCATGCTCCAACATTTTATCGTGTGGTCAGCCGATGCCGTCGCCAGCATTTTTCCATCGACCGAAAAAGCCATTTCCGAAATCCGTTCCCGGTGCCCGCGCAGCGAAAGCCGTTCTTCCATCAAAGAAAAATCAAATACCACGACCTTGTTATTTTCCTGCGGCACGGCCAGCCATTGCCCATTTTTGGAAACGACGGGCGACAAACCACTCGTCGGCATGCCCGTCAAAAGCCGTCCATTTTCGGCATCCCAGACGTACAAATAATTGTAGGAAAGCGAAACGATGTGCTGCCCGCCGGGCGCAAATCGCGGCGGATAATTGGCATACAAACCAATTTCAGCCATCACTTGCCAAGTCAAAGTATTGACAATCAAACCTTTGTCAACATCTGTTTGCAGCAGCAGTTTTTTCCCGTCGGGCGAAAAATCGAGCGGCAGAAAATAATTGGGGTCTGGTTCAGCAGTTTCGTTGTATTGTTTGGACTGCGTTTGTTGGTTCAAATTGTATTGGTTGGACTGTGTTTGTTGTTTCAAAAAATCATTTTTCAAAGAAAA
The DNA here is from genome assembly GCA_031398055.1 of Saprospirales bacterium. Lineage (GTDB taxonomy): Bacteria > Bacteroidota > Bacteroidia > Chitinophagales > Saprospiraceae > M3007. The sequence continues at coordinate 7,632 of JANNMS010000342.1, forward strand.
AACACGCCGCCCCGAACTCGTTTCCACTGTAAAAATACCCTCGGCATTTTTGAACGCGACCCATTCTCCGCCGTCCGAAACTCGGATATTTGGCATATTTTCCTTCGGCAAAAAAGCGACCGGCAGCCCAGTTTTTACATCAAAAAGAAAATCCAAATTGGTATTCCTGATTTTCAAAAACCGTCCGCCGCCCTCGAAATTCGCAGTGACCAAATTCGAAAAATAGATTTTTTGCGCCACCTCGCCTGAGGCGAGGCCATTTTTTGCACCTATAATATATATGGTATCGCGTTGCAGCGGGTCGAACGCACGGCCAAAAACAAGCAGGTGCTCGCCGTCGGGCGAAAAATCGAACACCAAATTATCGGCAGGAAAATGCAAAAGCGGCGTGCCGGCGGCCTGCATTTTTGCGGAACCGGCCAAACTCGCCTGAATTTTGAACAAAACGCTGTCGTCAGAATTTTGGGTCACCGACAATTCGCCCGTTTCGTCAAGCCACCCGGTGAGTTTTCCATCTTCCGAAAACCGGACATTTTCCAACTGCCCAGCCAATTTTGGCAAGACAAAAGACATCTCCTCGCCCGACGCATCCCAAATTTCGACCGCCCCGTTTTCGCGGGCGATTGCCAAAAAACGACTGTCGGGGCTGAATGTCAATAATTTTGCCTCGGCTGCTTTATTCAAATTTAATAATGTGAAAACATCGTTTTTGACATTGTGAACCAACACGCGGCCGTCTTTTTTAGCCAAAGCAAAACGCCGTTCATTTGGAGAAAACAGATAAGTTTGTTGATACGGACCTTCAAATTGGTCATTAAACAACAACTCTGCCTGCGCTCCGGGTTCGACATTTTCAATCCCGTGACCCAAAATTTCGAGGTGAGGCCCATCATTAAAAAGCACCAAATCGCCACTCGCCTGCGCATCAAAAAGACCGGGAAACGATGATTCAAAACTATTTTTCAAAGTCAATCCCGCGCCGTCCTTCGGCATCGCTCTGGAACCGTCGCTCACCGAAAAAGCGAGTGCGGTGCGGTCGGCAAAAAACGCGGTGAGCAAACCGCCGTCGTTCGAAAACTCCAATTTGTACGGCGAACCGCTGCTGAAAACCTGTGCTTCCCGGATTTCCGCGCCCCGCAACCGGGCAGTGACCGCGTCGCGGAGCGTCGTGAATTTTCCGAGCAAAACGCCGGTCGCGGAGTTGAAAAGTAAAATTTCGCGGTCTTCGGTCGAGCAGGCCAAATATTTTCCGTCGGGCGAAAAAGTGGTGGCAAAAATGTACCTGCCCGTCTCGCCGAGGTCGATTAAATTGCCTTCCGGCAAATGATAAATCCGCAGTTTTTCATCGTTCGAAATGACGGCCAAATGCTGCAGGTCTTCCGAAAAATGGATGCCGTACCGCATCGTGTCGGCTCTGATTTTGAAAATTTCGTGATTCTCGTTCGCATCCAAAACGCGCACACTTCGATCCAAAAAAATCAAACCGACACGCCGGCCATCGGGTGAAAATTGCAGGTTTACGGCCTGCGATTTTTCAAAATCAGTGGAAAAACGGGTCGCTCCGGTCGCCACGTCCAACACAAAAAACTTCCCGGAATTCATGGAAATTGCCACCGCATCGAGTGCCGGGGAAAATTTGAAAACAGCCAATGGATCCACAACCGACCAGTTTAACAAAACACGTCCGCTCAAAATCTCCCAAATTTTGACTTGACCTTGCTCATTCACCGCGCCCAAACGTTCGCCGTCGTTTGAAAAAACGAGTTGCGTAAATCGCACTTCGGAACTTTCGACGAGGGTGTTGAGCAGCCAGCCGAGTTTGTCGTGGTTGCGCGGGTCGTTGTTGAAATATGCCGCGGAAAGCAAACTTTCGGCGGCTTTTGCATTGCCCGGGTCGGTGTATTTTTCGATAAATTCCGCGAGCCTGAAAGCCGCCGTGCGGTCGCCCGCGCTCAATTCGATGGTTGCTTTGAAACCCAGCTCGTTGCCTGTTGCCCGTTTTTCGTTCACTTTTGAAAGTTTCAACAGCCGCTCGGTTTCGGCCTTTGCGGCGGCAAGTTCGAGGGCGTTTTGCTCGGCGATTTGTTTGGCTTCCTCTGCTTTTTTTCGCGCCTCGCGGTCTTCGCGGGTGATTTCGAGGTTGACTTTTTTTAAGGATTCGGCCATCGAATTCCGCTGTTCGGCATTCAAACCGGGGCATTCGAGCGCGGCATTGAACTGGTTCCGGGCATCGTCGAAGTCCCTGTTTTTCAATGCTTTTTCGCCAGCAGCTTGAAAACGGGAATAGCAATTATTGCCGCTGGGCTGCGCGTTAGCAAGCAAAAATTGGAGAAAAAATATGGATAAAAAGAAGATGTGCCGTCTCATAAATGGATTTTTTATTTCGGACAATTTGGGGGTTTGACAGATTTTTCGCCCCAAAATTTGCGAAACAAATGTAAGTTTTTGATTTTGAAAACCAGAAAAAACATAGAGACGGATGAATTGAATCCACGGTAAAATTAGCTTTGGCTCAATTATGATTTCAAGTTGCTGGTTCGAAAGGTGCAGCGCACCGAAATATTTGTAGAAATGATTGATAATCAGTCGTCCGAGGTGCGTAGCACCGAAATATTTGACCAGAAATGTTTCGGTGCTACGCACCTTTTGG
>JANNMS010000023.1:0-11674 GCA_031398055.1 Saprospirales bacterium
AAAAGGATAAATTGCTCGATTTGGATATCGCCGATTTGCCGCGAGGCACGTATTTGCTTTCTTTTTTGGGCAAAAATGGACTGGGCAAAAAGGTGAAAGTGGTCAAAATGTGAAGTGAAATTTGATGGTTTTTCAAAAAAATACCCGCTCTTCGAAAAATCGAAAGCGGGTATTTTTTTGTGATTAATCTTTATAGTTGGTTTTTAATTTGGAGAATAGTTGCTTTTTTGGAAATTTAGTTGTACATAAGGCCAAGTGAAGGATTGAAAAATTAAGATAAAATCTTCCCCAAAACTTCTCCAAAACCCACACGCACACCATCTTTTTCGGCCACCGCCTGCATCGTCACCGTGTCGTTATCGAGGATAAATGTGCGGGTCGTGCCATCGGCCAAAGTCACTGGTTTTGTGCCCATCCAAGAAATTTCGAGCATGGAGCCAAATGAATCTTCGGTCGGCCCCGAAATCGTGCCACTTGCCAACAAATCACCGACGCGCATATTACAGCCGTTCACGGTGTGGTGGGCCAATTGTTGGCACATGTTCCAGTACATGAATTTGAAATTGGAGCGGCTGACGACGGTTTCTGAGTCATTTTGAGGCGGCGTGATGCTGACTTTGAGCGCGATGTCGTAGTTTTTATTTCCAGAAAAACTCAAATATGGCAAAACGGCTGGCTGCTGCTCCGGCCCGGCGACCCGAAAAGGTTCGAGCGCCTCCATCGTCACGACCCACGGCGACACGGACGAGCCAAAATTTTTTCCCAAAAACGGCCCCAACGGCACGTATTCCCACTGTTGGATATCGCGGGCAGACCAATCATTGAAAATGACCATCCCAAAAATATGGTCTTCCGCTTCGGCAGTGGAAATCGGCTGACCGAGTGGGCTTTCTTTTCCGATGACAAAAGCCATTTCCAGTTCAAAATCGAGGCGGGCGGATTTTTGAAAAACGGGAACGTCCGCGCCTTCCCGCCCGGCGGTCGGACGGGTTGGCAAAACTTGACCCGACGGGCGACGGATGTCCGTGCCGCTGACCACGATGCTCGATGCCCGGCCATGATAACCGACGGGCAGGTGCCGCCAATTTGGCAAAAGCGCGTTCGCTGGGTCGCGGAACATCTTGCCCACGTTCGTCGCGTGCTCGATGGACGAGTAAAAATCGGTGTAATCGCCCACCCGGACGGGCAAGTGCATCACCGCTTCAGACTGTTTTTCAAAAACTTCGGGGTGGTTTTTCAACGGAGAATTTTCGTCGGACAGCAAATTTTGGACGCGCAGCCGCACGGCGTTCGTCACCGGTTTGCCGAGGGCGATGAAATCGTTTAAAAAATCGTTGTCAAAAACTTTGCGGGGCGCGGCGAGGTCGTCAAAAAAACCGAGTTCGGCCACCGCCGCGAGGTCGAGGATTTGGTCGCCGATGGCGATGCCGAGGCGCGTTTTTTTTCGTCCGGCGGAGAAAATGCCGAACGGCAAATTGTGGATGGTGAAATGGGAATCGGGGGAAATGGGAATCCAAGAATTCATTGAGATTGGTTTTTTAAAAACAGTTTTTAAAGTGTGGAAAGCGATTTTTCACCTTTTTTCAAATCTAAAATCTCCGATCAATGATTTTCCAACCACGATTTCCAATAAACCCCATCGTCCAGCCGCAGCGCATTTTCCGTGATTTGCAGCGGTTTGAAAGTATCAATCATCACCGCAAGTTCGTGGGTTTCCGTTTTTCCGATGCTGCGTTCGTAGGCACCGGGGTGCGGACCGTGTGGAATTCCTGCCGGGTGCAGGCTGATAAAACCTTTATCAACATTATTTCTGGACATAAAATCGCCATCCACATAATACAACATTTCGTCGCTGTCGATATTCGAATGGTTGTACGGCGCGGGGATGGATTTCGGGTGGTAATCGTACAAACGCGGGCAAAACGAGCAAATCACAAAGGCTTTTGTCTCGAAAGTTTGGTGAACTGGCGGCGGCTGATGCACCCGCCCGGTAATCGGCTCAAAATTGTGGATCGAAAAACCGTACGGAAAATTGTAGCCATCCCAGCCCACGACATCAAAAGGATGGGTGGAGTAAACCAACTCGTGCAGCACGTTTTGCTTTTTTATTTTTACCAAAAAACTGCCTGTTTCGTCGTGGGTTTCGAGGTTTTCCGGCAGTTTCAGGTCGCGTTCGCAAAATGGCGAGTGTTCCAAAAGTTGCCCAAACCAGTTTCGGTAGCGTTTCGGGGTGTAAATCGGGTGGTGCGATTCGGCGTACAAAATGCGGTTGTCCGCCGTGTCGAAATCAATTTGATAAATCATGCCGCGCGGGATGATCAAATAATCGCCGTACTCAAAATTGATATTTCCCAAAAACGTCCGCAGCGTGCCCGTGCCTCGATGGATGAAAAGCATTTCGTCGCAGTCCGTGTTTTTGTAAAAATATTCGCGCATGGATTTTCGGGGCGCGGCCACGCCGATCGTGATGTCGGAATTGACCAAAAGTGGCTCGCGGGCCTCCAAAAAATCGTCCTCCGGCGGTGCTTCAAAACCGCGCAGCATCCGCGAAACGATGTTTTTTTCGACCGCAATTTTTGGCGAAACATCGGTCGAGCGCAGGATTTCCTGCACCTGCGTCGGGCGGTGCAAATGGTACATCAACGACGACATGCCGTCAAAACCGACCGTCCCGAACAACTGTTCGTAGTGCAAACCGCCGCCCGGTTTTTCAAAAATGGTGTGGCGTTTGGGCGGTATTTTTCCTAATTTATGATAAATGGGCATTTTTCAAGTTGAATTTGGAAAGGAAATTGAACGCCACAAAGTTATGAAATGGTCGGCGAGGGCGCGTTTTTGCGGGGGATGATTTTCATCGGAAAGCAAAGCCCTGTTTTTTTGCCCCAAATTTCCAACTCCATTTTCACATTCTGCCGCGCCTGTTTTTCAACATTTCCCTGTATTTTTGCTTTACTTTTTCAGTCAAAAAAAATTTATGGAAAAATCAGTTCCTCCAAAAATGACTTGGGAAAAAATCCAAAAAGACTTTCCCAACGAATGGATTTTGCTCGGAAACCCAGAATGGGCGGGGCCTCGGGTCGTATCCGGTGTGGTACTTTTTCATGGGATTGACAAACGCATCGTTTGCATGGAAGCCCCGGCGCGGCGGACAGGGTTCAAAACAATTACGGCTGTTTTTACCGGAAAATCTGCGGTTGCCTCGCACAGCGGCTTGCTTCGGCCAATCGGAAAACTATGAAAAAACGAACCCAATTTGAGTGGCTGGGCAATCAAGAATTGATGATTGTCCAAGTAAAAATCAACGGCGAAGTGGAAATGCGGATGGCACTGGATACTGGGGCGACACAAACCACGATTGACCTAAATATGCTTTTGATGGAAGGCATTTCACTCCGCGAATCGGTTGGCCAACAAGCCGTCGAAACGGCAAATGGCGTGGTGATGGCCGACATTTTTCTGCTGTCCGAACTTCATTTTGCTGGCCTCACATTGCACAATTTCCCAGTCCAAGTCATTGATTTTATCGCGCACAGCGTGTTTTCAAATTATGGCGGCTATCTGGGTTTGGACGTCTTGGCGCAAAAAGATTTTTGCATCCATTTTGAGGATTGTTCGCTGACTTTTGGCTGATTTTTACAGTATTTCCAACTCCATTTTCACATTCTGCCGCGCCTGTTTTTCAAGTTCATTTTGAAAAAAGGTCTGCTACTTTTGTGGCTCGAAAAAACGTCAATCTTTCAAATCCACCACCAAAATTATGTCTGATTTATCTCGACCGCTCCCAAAAATCTACGCCGAAGCCGCCGATTTCATGCCGCTGCTCGGCACGGATTACGTTGAAATTTATACCTCGAATTGCCGGCAGGCCGCACATTTTTACAAAACCGCTTTCGGTTTTCACTCGCTCGCCTTTTGTGGGCTCGAAACCGGGGTGCGCGACCGTGAATCCATGGTTTTGGCACAGGACAAAATCCGCCTCGTTTTGACCTCGCCGTTGAAAAGCGGCACCGAAGTCGGTCGGCACATCGACCGGCACGGCGACGGGGTGAAAGCCACCGCTTTTTGGGTCGAAGACGCGACCTACGCTTTCAACGAAGCCGTAAAACGCGGCGCAAAACCCTACCTCGAACCCGTGACCGAGTCCGACGAACATGGAAAAGTGGTGCGCTCCGGCATCTTTACCTACGGCGAAACGGCGCATATTTTTGTGGAAAGGAAAGATTACCGGGGCATTTTCCTGCCGGGTTTCAAGGCGTGGAAATCTGATTTGAAACCAAAATCTGTCGGCCTGAAATTCGTGGACCACATGGTTGGAAATGTGCAACTCGGCGAAATGAACCGTTGGGTCGAATTTTATGAAAAAGTGCTGGGTTTTACCCAAATTTTGAGTTTTGACGACAAAGACATTTCAACGGAATACACCGCGCTGATGTCGAAAGTGATGTCAAACGGCAACGGTCGCATCAAATTCCCGATCAACGAACCCGCCGCCGGAAAAAAGAAATCCCAAGTGGACGAGTACCTCGATTTTTACGAAGGCGAGGGCGTGCAGCACATCGCGGTGGCGACCGACGATATTTTGAAGACGGTCAATGCTTTGAAAAAACGCGGCATCGAATTTCTGCGCGTGCCCACCACTTATTACGAAAACCTGCAAGACCGGGTCGGGAAAATTGACGAAAACATCGACGCGCTCGCCGAACTCGGCATCCTCGTGGACCGCGACGACGAGGGTTATTTGCTCCAAATTTTTACGAAACCCGTGGAGCCGCGACCGACCCTATTTTTCGAAATCATCCAACGAAAAGGTGCGCGGTCGTTCGGAAAAGGGAATTTTAAGGCACTTTTTGAGGCCATCGAGCGGGAGCAAGAGTTGCGGGGAACCTTGTAAAATGCTGATTTTATAACGCTAAAAATCACCCGAAAAAAAACAGGGGGCCTGCAAACCTTCGTCGCAAACACCCCTGCATGGGTTTGAATCCCGTCCTTTCTTTTGGTGATTAGAGTTTGGTTGATGGATGATTCGTCGCACCTCATCAACCTGAAAACAGCGGCCAAAAGCAAAAGCGAAATGGCCAAAGTTTTCATTTTTTGGAAAAATTAAATGGGAAAATAGTGGGTGGTTGGGGTTTCAACAATTTACGAGGAGGGCAAGCCGAGTGGTTTTTTGTTTTGAAATTTCTTTGCACTTATTTCATCGAAATTGAAAATGCGGGTAAGATTTTTCGGTTTGGCCGATATTTTTTGAAGCAAAGAATTTTTTTGAGTGTCAATCAAAAACCGTCTCTTTGTCGAATCAAAAAAATCATCCACATTTTTTAACCGAAAAATAAATTAACAATGCGAATCAAATTGATTGTGTTTGCCCTGCTTTTTGCCGCGTTTTCAACTTTGGCGACTGCCCAAAATTCTTCGAAATTCGACTCGGACGATTTTTTAAAATTGGAAAAGTTGAAAAAAATCTTTTCTGGAAAAGTAAAAGACCCGCCGGTGAATTTCGACTTTACCTTTCCGTTGGTCGGTGCGCCGTACAAAAAAGTACAACTGGTTTATTTGGATAAAAAAAGCAGGCCAGCCGAGGTGTACGTTTTTCGGTCGGAATCGGATTTGTTGAAATTTGTGGACGACGAAAACCTCAAACTCCACCCGCTGAAAAAGAAAGGCAAAGCGGACTGCAAAAAAGAAGGCACGATTTCGACCTGCGACAAGGACAAAAAGGCGAAACGGATGTTTTTTGTGGTGGAGTGACGTTTCGACTTCGCTCAACGACCGGCGGACGATGGACGACAGACGGCTTGCCAAAAAAACGAACGGGTTGATGGGTTTTGCCCATCGACCCGTTCAATTTTTTGGTGTGCTTGATTTTAAAGTTGCCAAAATTGGCAACTTTAAGTAGTCGCTATTAATTTTTCACCAATTTCAAAACCTGCATCTCTCCCCCACCCGTCGAAATCCGAGCGAAATACATGCCGGCAGGCAAGTTCGCGGCGTCGAAATCGACGAGATATTCACCGGCGTCTTTGGTTTCGTTGACCAATTGGCGCACCGCTTTTCCGCTGCGGTCGAAAACGGTGATGTTCACTTTTGCCGCATTTTCAATCGAATAACGGATCGTGGTCGCACCCAAAAACGGGTTTGGATAACTTGCAGCCACGACGTTCGCATCGATTTTATCATTTCCAATCAAAGTATTTCCGATGCCAGAAAGTCCAATTTGGATTTTGTCAGCCGGTTTGCCTTCCGGGCCACCGCAAGCACCGTCGCCGGGGAACGCGTTGGCCACGTATGGAAAGGTGGTGCGGAACGCCACATCATTTTGCTCAACTCCCGTCGTGTAAGTTACGACATCGAGCAAATCGGTGGTCACCGGGCTGCCACCAGCCACAAAATCATCGTACCAAAGTCCAATCGCAGCGAGCACGACACCTGCCACCGCTTGCAATTCGATGCGGGTCACGTCGTCTTCCAAGCGTCTGCCGTTTGGAAAACCATCCATATTTGGGATGAATTCCAAGTTTTTGTTCGTGTTGTACGGCGCAGTGGTCAGACCCAAAACTGCCGCATTTACCAAACCCATTGTGCTAAATTTCGGGTCGTTTCGCGGCGTGACCGGTGTAGCCATGTTCAAACGGAGCATGTCGCCGCCGTTCGGCAAAAAGTTATTGATAAATGGTTTGCCAGCGGCGAGCGGATTGCCTGCTTTTCCGGTAGCCAATTGGTACGGTGCGAGGTTCGGGACGCCGGTGTGGAAAATCGGCCAAAGATCCACCGAGCGCGGTTTGCCCGCGCCGGGCAGCAAAAGTGTTCCGAAAATGGCATCGTCGAGGGCAGTTCCGGCCAGCGCGGCATTTCCTTTCAGGCCAAACAAGCCATTTTTTCCATTTCCAAAATCATACGCGCCGAGCGAATTTCTTTGAATCCGCAGTTTTGCAAACGCCGGAACGGCACTGCCAAACAGCGCGTCGTCCATGTACAAAGACAATTCAGGATTGAAGAAATAATTGTCGAGCGTCTGATCCGCCAATTCTTGGTATGGCGTGATGGCATTCCAATAATCTTTCGCGCCGATCGGGATGACCGCTTCGATGGTCAAAGGCATGCCGAGCCGCGAAACTTGGATCCAGTCGCCAGCATAATCGACGCGGCCATATTTTCCAAGCGTGCGGACTTTTTGGCGGCTGGCCGAAGCCCAAACGCCGATGACATAATCGCCGTCCAAAATATTGGCCGGTTGGGCAGCCGAACCCGATTTTTTCAACATCGAAATCGGCACTTGAATCGCGATGGTCGAGACGTTTTTGCAAGCCACGCCATCGGTGTAAAGCCCGCTGGCACGCGGTGCATCTCCCAAATCAAAAATGCCGCCGAGGTCAACAAAAAATGGGTCGTCGGTTGGGCCAGTAAAAATTTTCTCCCCGCTTGGCAAGGTGCGAATGGCTTTTTGAACCAGTGCCTCGTAGGTCGTGTTGAGACCGACGGCACTTTCGATGGAGCGTTTTCCAATGTTTGGCGGCGGCACAAAACCGTCGGAAACCAACATTTCAAAACTCGCGCCACCGTTCATGCTTCTTTCCAAAAAATAAGTCGTGCGGTTGTTCCGCAGTCCCAATCGGATGGAAAAAAACGTGCTCGGATCTTCAAACACATTTTTAAAAGTAAAACGATAAATGATATCGTCTCCCGGCGTTGCGGTGTTGTTGTCGATATGGATTTCGTAACGCACGCCTTGGCCGAAAAAGTAATAATTCGGACCGCCGTGCGGCAATTGCAAGGGAATGTAAGTGGCGATGATGGTCACCGAATTTGGGTCGTCGGGCGAGCGGAAGGCGTACAAATCACAGTTGTCGGCCAGCGGGTCGTCCGCAATGAGTGGCGCTTCGCGGTGGCTGCTGGCTTGTGCGAGTTGCACCAAACCGAGCACGAAAAACACCAGGGCGAGCAGCGTTTTAATTGTATTTTTCATTGAAAAATTTTTTGATTTTTGCCCTTGTTGGCGTCCTCGCCAACAAGTTTTTTTTATTTAAAAATCTGCCTGATTTAGTTGTTGGCGAGGACGGCAACAACGGCAGAGGGTTGGTAAATTAGTTATTGGAAAATTGGTTATTCGATTGGGCAATTCTAATTTCCCAATAACCAATTAACTAATCACTCTAAACTCGTTCCGCTCCACGGCAAAGCCACGTATGGAAAAGTCGTGCGAAACTCTCTGTCATTTTTATTTACGCCCGTCCGATAGGTCAAAACATCCAACAAATCGGTGGTCACTGGGCTGCCGCCAGCCGTAAAATCATCGTACCAAAGTCCGATGGCTGCCAACGCAACACCCGAAACGGCTTGCATTTCGATGAGCGTCACGTCGTCTTCGAGCCGCCGACCGTTCGGGAATCCATCCATATTTGGGATGAATTCCAAGTTTTTGTTCGTGTTGTACGGTGCGGTGGTCAAACCCAAAACCGCGGCCTGAATCAAACCTTCGCTCGAAAAATTCGGGTCATCGCGCGGCGTGACTGGCACGGCCATGTTCAACCGGAGCATGTCGGCTTGGCTGGGCAAAAAGTTGTTGACAAATGGTTTTCCAACGGCGAGCGGGTTGCCATTTTTGCCTGTTGCGAGTTGGTACGGCGGAAAATTTGGAACGCCGGTGTGAAAAATCGGCCAGAGGTCGACCGACCGCGCCGAGCCTGGGCCGGGCAGCAAAAGCGTCCCGAAAATGGCATCGTCCAAAGCAGTACCAGCAAGGGCTGGATTGCCTTTCAAACCGAACAAACCGTCTTTTTTATACCCAAAATCGTAACTGCCGAGTGATTTTTGCTGGATTCGGAGTTTTGAAAATGCTGGGACAGCACCTCCGAAAAATCGGTCATCCATGTAAAGTGAAAGTTCCGGGTTGTAAAAATATTGGTCAAGGAATTTGTCATAAACATCTTCGTAGGCTGTCAGCGCGTTCCAATAATCTTTGAAAGCAGCGGGGATAATCACCTCGTTTGCCAGCGGCATTCCGAGGCGCGAAACTTGTACCCAATCGCCCGAATCTTCCAAAGTGCCGTTCGTTCCAAGGCTGCGAATCGCCCGCCGAGCAGCCGATGCCCACACGCCGATGACGTAATCGCCGTCCAAAATATTGGCGGGAGCGGCTGCCGAACCTGCTTTTTTCAAAGTCGAAATCGGGATTTGCAGACAAATTGCGTGCACATTGGTACGGCCAACGCCGTCGCGGCTTGCGCCGTCCTGCCGAGGCATATTTCCCAAATCGAACACGCCGCCGAGGTCAACAAAAAACGGGTCGTCGACTGGGCCGCAGAAAACTTTTTCGCCGGTCGTGGCGGTGGTGATGGCTTGCAAAAACAAACTTTCGTAGCTCGTCGCGCCGAGACCCACGCTGCCCATGATGCTGCGGTCGCCGATATTCGGCGGCGGCACTACGCCGTCCGTGACTATGGTTTGCCAGGTGGTGCCGCCGTCGAGCGAACGTTCGCATTTAAATTTTGCGCGGAGGTTTTGCTTGCCGAGGCGGATGTTGAAAAACGTGGACGGATCTTCGTTCGTCCGGGTGAACGTGAAACGGTAGGTGATTTCATCGCCCCATTTCGAAGCATCGTTGTCTACATGGACTTCGTAGCGGATATTTTCACCAAACGTGTTGTAGTTCGGGCCGCCGAAAGGCAATTCCGCCGGAATGTAGCAAGCGATGATCGTGATCGTGTTCGGGTTGTCGGGGCTACGGAAAGCGTAGAGGTCAGTGTTGTCTGCGAGGGGATCGTTGGCGATGAGCGGTGCTTCGCGGTGGCTGGACGCCGTTGCGAGGGAACACCAGAGGAGGCCGATTAGACCCGCCATGACAAACTTCCTGAGCTGGATGAATGTAGTCATGTGGTAAAAAAATTTAAGGTTGAAAAAATAGATAGCCGCCCCGCCTGCCGTTGCAAACGAGTTAGGACTGTTTTGACCGATCCACTTTCGGGCAGACCGGTTTTTTTAATAAAAATTAAAAGAAAATAAAGGTTCGTGGGGACGTGACCGGATGTTGCAAAGCAGCTGAAATGGGTCGTGGGTCGCTCCGGTTTATTTCCGTGATAATTTACGGAATGAGCAGCGCGATTGGTTTTCGGATGTGAATTTTTTTTTGCAACAAAAAAAATACCCGCTCTCTGGAAAAACCAATTGATTGAAGAACTGAAAATGCAGGTTTTTGAAGTTCCCAAAACCGATCCCAGCGTTTTTTCACACGAAAAAACGACGGACAAAAAATCATTTCATCATCTGAAAATTCTGACGGATGCGGATTGGGCAATTTTCCGGGAGCGGTTCGAGGAACATTTTCCGGGGTTCATCCGTCGGGTGAAAACGCGGTTTTCGGAATTCACGCCCGCCGAGACGCGGCTGTTTTTACTGATAAAATTGGGTTTTGAAACCCGCGAAATTGCCGCTGTTTTGGGCATTGCCACAGGGAGCATTTGAAAGGTGCGGTACCGGCTGCGGAAGAAATTGGGTTTTTTGGAAAATGACGATTTCGATGCGTTTGTCCGGGTGTTTGTTTGAAACTCAGGCCAGAAGTTTTTTCTCGGCTCCATATTTCAGCAGCAAATCCATCTGTTCGATGGCGCGGGCGTTGAGCGTTTCGAGCCGTTCGTCGGCGGAGAGGCCGTTTTTCAGGTATTCGGCGTTCAGATTTTCGAGGTTTGCCAGCACCAAAAGTTGTTCGGTCGAGGCGTAATCGCGCAGGTTTCCTTGTTTTTCGGGGTTTTGGGCACGCCATTCCGCGGCAGTCATGCCAAAAAGTGCCGTGTTCAGCAGGTCGGCCTCGTTGGCATACCTGAAATTTTGGCCCGCCCGGTCGAGCCTCGGCGGCATAAATTGTCGGATGGCCTCGGTGTGCAGCCGATAATTGACCTTTGAAAGTTCGCGGCGAACCTTCCAACTGATGGCCTCTTGGCCATATTTATTTTCCAACATTTCCAAATATTGGCCCACCACGAGCAGGTGGAATTTTGGCGAAAGCCACATCGCAAAGTGAAAAGCGACCTCCAAAATGCCAAACGTGCCGCCGTACCTGCCCTTTGAAACTTGCAGGCAGCGGACATTGCATGCATCAATCAGTTCGCCCGCCGACAGGTGAAAAGTGTTCAGGCCCGACTGGTTTTCAAAACCCGCGAATTCGCGGGTTTTAAAATCTGGGTTGTTCAGTTGCTCCCAAGTTTTGAGGTATTCGAGTGTCGTCCGGTTCCGCAGCCAATCCTGCAACAAGTTGGTGCCGCGCGGAAAATCCTTGCACATATCGGTCAGGCAAACAAAGTTGTCCTCCAAACGAATGTTGGTATTTTCCACCAAAAGGGTGTTTTTTTCTATTCTCATGGAGCAAATGTAAAAACAAAACGTATTTTTTTTATTTTTTTAAAACAAATAAATTTATCTAAAAACTGAACCGCCGGGATGGTATTTCGACCATCCCGGCGGGTTCGGTTTTATTCAAACACATGAAACTTGGTAAAAAACACCTTGCAAAAAAATCAACGGAAAACGATTTTCTCCGTCCTTTTTCAGGTCAAACGCATTAAAATCCATTCCCGAAGGGAATCTATGTTTATAGCTCAGAGCAAGGGCATTTTCCTCAAATCCCGAAGGGATTTTATGTTTTCAGGCGCGAGTTTTTACATAAAATCCCTTCGGGATTTCT
>JANNMS010000034.1:0-56519 GCA_031398055.1 Saprospirales bacterium
ATGCCGTAGGCATGGCATTTTGGCAGCAACATTCACGGATAAAATGCCATGCCTACGGCATTTCCCTGCTTGATTAACCTTGTTTTCTACTAAAATGCCAACCCTACGGGTTTTTGAAATTTTAATGCGTTTGACCTGAAATTGGTTGGCTTTTTTGGAAATAAAAAAACGGCGCGGGTTCAAAACCTCGCGCCGTTTTTGTTGGGTAATTAATTGGTTCCAATTTTTACTCCAATCACTTGATTTCGACAATCGAAACGGGCGTTTTCACCTCCACATTTTTTACAAAAACGGGCAACTCACCTTTTTGCAAGTCAAAAAGTGCAATGTTGTCGGAGTTTTGGTTGGCCACGAGCATCCAATTTCCGTCGGAAGTCAGGTGAAAATTGCGGGGGATTTTGCCGTGGCAATCGACGTGGCCGATGGTTTCGAGCGAACCATTTTCATTGATTTTAAAAACGGCAATCGAATTGTGGCCTCGGTTTGAGGCGTACAAAAATTGTCCATTTTTTGAAATGTGAATGTCCGCCCCGTCGCTCGAACCTTTGAAATCGGCGGGAAGCGTGCCGATAATTTGATTTTTTTTCAAATTTCCATTTTCCAATCTCGCCTCAGGCGAGACCAAAACTGCGACTTCGTTGGACAGTTCGCACAGCACGAAAAGTGTTTTTCCATCATTTGAAAAAGCCAAATGTCGTGGGCCGCAGCCGTCGGGAAGTTCAAAAAATGGGGTCGCGGCAGGCACCAATTTTTGCTGCGCGGCATCAAATTGAAATTGCATAATCCTGTCCGTCCCCAAATCTGCGATGTAAACCCGCTGCCCGTCCGGGCTGAAAATTGCGGAATGCGGGTGCGAATTTTCCTGCCTCGGACTGGCTTTTGCCACTTTTGGAAATTGGAGAATTTGAGGTTTTGAATCGTTTTTCAAGGGCAATTGAAAAACCGAAACCCCTCCGAGATAATTTGAAACGATGGCGACGCGCTCGTTTTTGTCCAAAATTACATGGCAGGACGCATAGCTTTCCGTGCTGGCTGCGGCCAGTTTTTGCCCAAAATCTGCCGAGCCGATTCCGTATTTTTCTGTTTTTCCAAAATCAGCCGAGGTGATTCCATAAACTTCCAATTTCCCATAATCAGGCGTGCCGGGGCTGATTTCGTTGACCGCAAAAAGCCTGAAATTGTCATTGGACAAAGCCAAAAACGAGGGGTTGGTCATGCTTTTGATGGTGTCCGTAATTTTCAAATCGAGGGTTTTTGGATCAAAAGTCATTTTGTAAATGCCGTCGCCTTTGCCATCCACGTGGCCTTCTTTTTGGGTGTAGGTTCCGATGAAAAAGGTGCGGGTTTTGGTTGAATTGGTTTTTGATTGGCAAGCCAAGCAAAAAATCAGGGTGGCAAAAAAAAG
This sequence comes from Saprospirales bacterium, assembly GCA_031398055.1. GTDB lineage: Bacteria > Bacteroidota > Bacteroidia > Chitinophagales > Saprospiraceae > M3007. The sequence continues at coordinate 1,406 of JANNMS010000034.1, forward strand.
TTGTTTTTTCATTATTTTAAATTAAAATTTTTATCAAACAAAAATGTCCAAAACTAAAACAGACAAAATTCCAACAACGCCAACCACCGTTTCCATCAATGACCACGACCGATACGTGTCTTTCAAACTCAAATTGAAATATTCTTTGAACATCCAAAACCCGCTGTCGTTGACGTGGGAAAACATCAAACTGCCCGCGCCGACGGCCAAAACCATCAAATTTGGGTCAACGCCGCCCGCCGCGACGACCGGGGCGATGATTCCAGCAGTCGTGATTCCGGCAACCGTTGCCGAGCCGATGCAAATTCGGATGACAGTTGCCATCATCCAACCGAGCAATAACGGGTTGATTTTCAAGCCGTTGAGCATCGTGGCAATTTCTTGGCTGACGCCGCCGTCCACAAAAACTTGTTTCAAAGTGCCAGCGCCCGCCAAAATCAAAAGTAGCATGGCGATGTCTTTTACCGCATCGCCATAATTTTCCATGATGGATTTTACTTGACGATTTTGGAAAATACCGAGCGTGAAAGTGCCGACCAAAAGTGCTATGAGCATCACGATCAACGGGTCGCCGAGAAATTTAAAAAGATTTACAAACCATTGATTTTCAATTTTTAAAAGAGGAAAAAGCGAGGTCCCGGCCAGCAAAATGACGGGCAGCAAAGTGCTCAAAAAACAATTGGCCGTGCCGGGAAGTTGGTCGTCGGGCAAAGTTTTTGGGGTGAAAGTGGCGAGCGGTTTTGAAACGATATTTTTCAAAGTCGAGGCGAAAATCGGCCCGGCGATGATGACGGTCGGGATGGCGACGAGGATTCCGTAAAATAAAGTGGTACCCAAATTTGCCGAAAATTGTGCGACGAGCGCGGTCGGGGAAGGGTGCGGCGGCAAAAAACCATGCGTGACCGAAAGCGAAGTGAGCAACGGCAGCCCGATTGCGACAGCCGGTAAATTGAACCGAAACGCAACAGAAAATATCAAAGGCACGAAAAGTACAAATCCAACATTGTAAAAAAGCGGAATGCCGACGATAAAACCTGTCAACATCAATGCCCACTGAATGTACCGCTCGCCAAAAAACGACATCAAAACGTTGGCGATTTTTTGCGCTGCGCCGCTTTCGGAGACCAATTTTCCGAACATCGCACCGATGCACAAAACGCCAGTCAACGAACCGAGCATCGAGCCGATGCCTTTTTCGAGCGAGGTCGGGATTTTTTCGATGGGGATTTTCAAAAGCATGGCCGCCGTGATGGAAGTCAACAGGAAGGCCAAAAACGGGTTGATTTTGAGCCACGCGATGAGCAAAATCAGGAGGACGAGGGCGGCGAGGATGGTGAGGAGGGTCATAGTTTTTCTGATGTTTTTTGCACCAAAAACTGCGCAGGGTTCAAAATTGGAACTGGAAAAGTATCGGCAAGCACCAATAAATCTTGGTCGCCAGAAGTGATGCATTCGGCTTGGGCGGCCAGCGCGAGGCTCAAATATTTGTCATCTTTTGGGTCGCGGCAAAGGGTAATTTGGGTGGGGACTGGAAAATGAATGGCAAGTTTCTCAAAATCGTTGAGCAAGGAAATTCGACGGTCAAGAGGAAGAAACTTGTCAAATTTTGGCCTGACAATCACTTCGCGGAGTTCATCCATGGTTTCGTCGGAGCAAACCACCATCCCAATGGACGATGCAAGTTCAAGTGCTCGAAACGGGGTGCTTTTGAAAAAGAAAAATGCACTCACCAAAACATTGGTGTCGAAAACAAAGCGGCGGTCATTTTTCATTCAGGATTTCTTCAAGGATTTCTGGGGTGAGGCCGTTGGCGGTTGCTTCTGCGCTGATTTCTTCGAGGGATTTGAAAAAACGGGACTTGGCATAGTCTGTTGGAGGCGGGAAAGCCGTGAGCCGACTGTTTTGAATCTCGATAGCCTGTTTTATCAATTTGTCGATTTCAAACAAAACTTTTTGGTCTTGCAAAAGCAAGATGTTTTGAACCAATTCAATTTTCTTTTCTGCGATAGTCATTTTAAAAATAATTTTAAATGAAGACGATTTTGATTAAAAAATCTGCCCCAAAAATACACTTTTCCACCAAAAACAAAAACCAGCGAAAGAGTCCTGAACCCCAACGCTGGTTTTGTTTTATCAAAAAATTTTGAAAAAATAAAGGTCAAAGTTGCGCCTTCAATTCTTCCGCAAAACCTGCGACCGACATCGCGCCCTTGTCCCCGTCGCCCTGTTTTCGCACGGCAACCGTGCCTGCTTCGGCCTCTTTTTCGCCCACGACGAGCAAATATGGAATCTTTTTCATCTCGTTGTCGCGGATTTTTCGACCGATCGTTTCGTTCCGGTCGTCCACAAATCCGCGCAAATCTTCGGCTTCGAGCGACTGTTTGACGTGCATCGCGTACTCGACGTATTTATCCGAAACGGGCAAAATCGCAAATTGCTCCGGCGAAAGCCACAACGGGAATTTGCCCGCGCAGTGCTCCGTCAAAACCCCGATAAACCGTTCCATCGAACCGAACGGTGCGCGGTGGATCATCACCGGGCGGTGTTCTTGGTTGTCCGCACCGATGTAGGTCAAATTGAAACGCTCCGGCAAATTGTAGTCAACCTGAATCGTGCCCAATTGCCACGACCGACCGAGCGCGTCTTTCACCATAAAATCCAATTTTGGCCCATAAAAAGCCGCTTCGCCGTAGGCAGTCGTGGTTGTCAAACCGACCTCGGCTGCTGCTTCGATGATGGCGTTTTCGGCTTTTTCCCAGTTTTCGTCCGAGCCGATGTATTTCGAGCGGTCGGTCTGGTCGCGGAGGCTGATTTGGGCAGTGAATTTTTCAAAACCCAATTTCGCCAAAACATATCTCGTCAAATCCAAAACCCCCAAAAACTCCTCTTTCACTTGATCCGGCGTGCAAAATAGGTGCGCGTCGTCCTGCGTAAAACCCCGGACGCGGGTCAAACCGTGCAATTCGCCCGATTGTTCGTAGCGATAAACCGTCCCGAATTCCGCAAAACGGATTGGCAATTCGCGGTACGAGCGCGGGCGGTAGCCATAAATTTCGCAGTGGTGCGGGCAGTTCATCGGTTTCAACAAAAATTCCTCGCCTTCCTGCGGCGTGAAAATGGGCTGAAAACTGTCTTTTCCATATTTTTCCCAGTGGCCGGATGTGACGTACAGTTTTTTCGAACCGATGTGCGGCGTGATGACCGGCTGGTAACCGCGTTTGATTTGTTCTTTTTTCAAAAAATCTTCGAGCCGCGAGCGCAACGCCGTGCCTTTTGGCAACCAAAGTGGCAGGCCTTGGCCTACTTTTTCGGAAAACATGAACAGCTCGAGTTCCTGCCCGAGTTTGCGGTGGTCGCGTTTTTTGGCCTCTTCCAAAAGCACGAGATAATCTTCGAGTTCTTTGGCTTTCGGAAAAGTGATGCCGTAAATCCGCGTCAATTGTTTGCGTTTTTCGTCGCCGCGCCAATATGCCCCGGCGATGTTCATCAATTTGACGGCTTTGATCGGTTCGGTGGTCGGGATGTGCGGCCCCCGGCAGAGGTCGGTAAAATTGCCCTGCTGGTAAAAAGTGATCTGCCCGTCCTCCAAACCTTCGATCAATTCGAGTTTGTACTCGTCGCCTTTTTCGGTGAAATATTTCAAGGCATCGGCTTTCGAAACTTCCGTGCGGCGGTATTCACTTTTCGTGCGGGCGAGTTCGAGGAATTTTTGCTCGATTTTGGCGAGGTCGGCGGCGACGATGGATTTTTCCCCAAAATCAACATCGTAGTAAAAACCGTTTTCGATGGCCGGGCCGATGCCAAATTTGGTGCCCGGATAAAGTGCCTCCAACGCCTCGGCCAAAAGGTGCGCCGACGAATGCCAAAAGGTCGTTTTACCTTCTTTGTCGTCCCATTTCAAAAAAGTAATGGTCGAATCTTCGGCAATCGGACGGGCGAGGTCGCGGGTTTCGCCGTTGACTTTTGCGGCCAAAACGACCCGTGCAAGGCCTTCGCTGATGGATTTGGCGACGTCCATCGCGGTTGTTCCCGGGGCGTACTGACGAACGGCGCCGTCGGGAAAAGTTAAATTAATCATTTGAAATTGTAGTTTTTGCCCGCCGGTGGAAACAAACCCATCGGATTTTGGGCGGTGAAAAATGTGGGGGCGAAGGTAGTTCGATTTGCGATTTTTGGATTTTAAGGTTTCGATTTTGCCGAAAATGAATCAGGCGGTGACTAAAAGTCACCGCCTGATATGTTTGGTTTGGCACGAAAAATTGGTTTTTTTAGTTCCGAATGACCGTCATTTTCCCTGAAAAAACTTTCTCGCCCGATTTGCAAATCAAAAAATAACTGCCCGCCGCGAGTTGATTTGCCGAAAATTTCACCTGTTTTTCATCGACCAAAACTTCTTGGACGAGCCGCCCATTTCCAGAAAAAACTTTCAAAACGCTGCCTTTTTCCAAAGTTTCGGGAAAAACGGCTTCCGAAAAATCGCTCGCTGGGTTTGGTGAAATGGAAATTTGGTGAAAATTTTTGGGTTCAAAAATGGCCAAAGCACCTTTTTTCAGGCGATAAACATTGCCTTGATTGTCCAAAAGGTAGGTCGTGCCGTCGTCCGAAACTGCATATTCTTCGTGGCCAATTGGGTACGGCAAGCCATCATGTGCCGGGTAAAAGTTTTTCCCGCCGTCTGGCGAAAAAATCAACCGACCCAAACCCCAATCCAAAAACAGGCCGTCGTCGTTTGCAAATATGATATGGCCAGAACCCAAATGCCCGCCGCCATGAAATATCGAGAAATTGGCCTTCCAAGTTTGCCCATAATTTTCTGAATAAAACACGGTGTCAATGCCATTGACATAAACTTTGCTGCCCCTCGCGGCATAACTTTTTGAATTAATTGGTGAAAAAAGGCCTTCGATGGGTTGGCCTTCTTGCCAAGTCAAACCAAAATCTTTGGAGTGGATTATGGCTTTGTCTTTTATTGAAAAAATGATGTTGCTGTCAGCTATCCAATCGTATTCGTTGGTATTTGACGACTGCCCGACGATTGGCCAAGTCGAACCATCGTCTGTCGAGCGGCGGAAATTTCCGTTGTGTTCCATCAAAATCAAATCATCGCCATCCACCAACAAATGGCGAATCGGATAAAATGTAAACGTGCTGTCCGATTTTTTCCAGTCCAACAAATCGGGCGAAGAAAACAGGTTGAAACTGTTTTGCAAGGGATTGGAAAAACCGATTCCAAACCAAATCATACCTTTTTTTGCCAACATTAATAGATTGGGCATTGAATCGGAAGATTGCCAAACCGAGGAATTATTGTCTGCCAACCACCTCGATTCTCCATAAAAATTAAAGGCAAAAAGCGAGTTTTCCACACTCAAAATTTGCTCTGAAAATTTGCCCGAATCAAAATTCGTGGCTGGCATGGTTTCCCACTGGCTAAAAAGATTTTGGGAGAGGTTCAAAATCAAAAAAGAAAGGAAAAGTAAACGCATGGTTTTTTAAAATTTTAGTTAAAAATGCTAACCCAGATTTCTGAAATTTGAAAAATTTCAGAAATCTCATCGCCGCAGGACCGTCAATTTCCCAGAAAAAACCTTCCCCACAGTTTTGCAAATCAAAAAATAACTGCCCGCCGGAAGTTTTTCCACGTCAATTTTCGCTCGGTTTCCGACCGCCAAAACTTCTTGAACGAGTTTTCCATTTCCAGAAAAGACTTTCAAAATGCTGCCTTTTTCCAAAATTTCGGGAAAAACGGCTTCCGCAAAATCGCTGGCTGGGTTGGGTGAAATTGAAATTTGGTGGAAATTTTCGGGGTTCCCGACCCACGAAATCAGTTCGATGGTGGATTTGACGGTGTTCGTCACCACCGGATCGTTGTAATCGAAATAGATAAAAGCGGTGTTCGCCACGAAATCACCGAGCGACAAATTTGCTTTTGGTTTGACTGAAAATTTGATAAAACCATGGCTTTCCGGCTCGTTTGCCACGGAATCGGGCAAATTGATGCCCTCAAAATTGAACTCGACGATGCCGCGACCTGATATTTTCCAAGAATAATCGTGGCTCGCGGCCAGCACTTCCAAAGTTTTCCAGTCCAAATTTTCGGACAAGGTGTCGAGCACGGTAACAAAACTCGCCGGGTAATTTCCCGTGTTTTGAAAACGAACGGTGTAAACCAACGGCACACCGGCCAGCAAACTGTCGGGCGAGTAATTTTTTGGCGAAACGGATTTGTCGTTCGGGTCGAACGAGCCGACGACGGTCGTTGAAATTCGGTCAAAATTGTTGGTTGGGTTTTCGTCGCCTACCGTCGGGGAGATTTTGGCGGATAATTCCACGGCACTGCCGAGCGTCGTGGAAACTGGCGTTTTAAATTTTATGGAAAAATTGAGGTGTTCGAGCGGGTTCAAATTCGTGAAATCCCAGACAATTTCTTCGTCGGTTTTTGAGGTCGGGGCGGGAGAGATTTCCAAAACTTCGAGCCAATTTGGGAAATCAAAAACCACCATGCCGTCCATCGTTTCCGAACCCAAATTCGTGGAAGCGAGATGCACCAAGGTTTCAAAACCCGGCCGAAAAACATTGATGTTCGTGGCGAAAATGCTCAAATCACGGATGCCGGGCGTGAAAAACACGCCAAAATTTTTCAAGGAATCGGACTGGGAAACTGCGTAGCCAGATGGGTTGATTTTTGAAAACAGGGCAGGCCTGACTGCCAAAAGGCTGTCGTTCGTTTTTTCCGCGCTAAAAGCGAACTGCCCGTCCGTGCCCGAAATGGCTCCATTTTCCCCATTTTTGGTATAAATAACTAAACCTTTCATTGGGTTTTCGCCAAAATCCTGTTGCCCATTGTCATTTTTGTCAAAATAGGCAGTGCCCGAAAATTCGGAAAACAGAAGCCCCGATTTTTCACGGAAGTAAATTTTACCATCCGAACCGCTCAAAAAAATGCCCGTTTTGTTTTCCGCAATTTCAAATCCGCCCGAAGGAAAAACCGTGGGCAGGCCGCTGCCCGCCGGGAAAAAATTTTGGCCATCGTCGGGCGAAAAAAACGCGCCCCGGATTTTATCGAAGGCATAAAGCCCATTGGAAGCCGCATAAATCTGGGCAATGACAACTTCCCCGGCCTGAAAACCCTGAAAAATGGGCACGAAAACCGTCCAGTTTTGGCCAGCATCCGCGGAAAAAGAGATGAAATTTTGATTGTCGGTCAGATAAACTTTGCCGGATTTGGCAGCAATCGAAACGTTCGGGCTTTGATTGGGAATGGGCAGGATGCTCCAAGTCATCCCAAAATCCGGGGAATAGAGCACTTGCGTTGGGAATTCGATTTGGTACATATTTTTTTTCCCGTCCAAGGCAAAGACCCAGTTTGTGAACGCGGGGTCAAATGTCGAAAGGCCTTCGAAGGTCCAGGTCAAACCGTCATCTTTCGAACGGTACAAACGCGACGACCCACCCTGTACAAAAGTCTCCATGGCCACCAAATCGTTGCCATCGACCAAAAAAGTATGCACACCCGACAAACCGAGGTCGGGCACGACCACTTCCCAAGCCAGCAAATCTTTGGAAACGAAAAGCGAATCGGGCAAAAAAGCATTCAACATAAAATAGGTGTCCCCTTTTTTGACGATGTGCCGAAGGCCCAAAAGTGGGTTCGAGGATTGCCAAAAGCCACCGTTGTTTTTTGTAAAACTGGCAACATCATACTGATCGGTGGTGAAAATCAGGTCGCCGGCCGACTTCAGGTGCAATGGTGCCACACTGTTTTGGCCGATTCCCGTGCCGCACCATTTCCAATCCGAACTGCCGATGGGTGCTCGGAGGATTTCGGCCCTCGTGGTCACGATCTGAAAACCGTTGGCGGATTGATAACTCACAGGTTGGGAAAATGGCCCTCCCTGATTCTCAAATATGACCGAATGGCTCAAAAAACCATCCGATGACAGCCAAATTTCTGGCGAAGATTCAGAAAGCAAGAATATTTGATTGTCAATACGGCGAACGACCACTTTGGGGAAATTGGCAACTGTTTGCCAGATTTGCCCATCGTCGGCACTCCGAAAAACGCCCAGATTTGTGGATGACACCAAAACGCCGTTGGCAGCTGCCATTTCGTGAGACGACGGCCAATTGGGTTGTACAACTTGCCAAGTTTGGCCATCGTCACCACTTTTCGACAATCCGGTGGGCGAACTTATCCACAAATCGGCTCCGTTTCGGGTGACAGCATAAACCTCCTGATTTTGGATAATCGCCCAAAAGGCAGTCGCGGGGTCGCGCCGAAAGGTGGCTATTTGCGTCGAGAAAAACAGTTCCCCGGAATCGAGTGTCCAAAATTTGTTTGCAAAACTGCTTGGAACGCCTTGCATCGCGGCGGGGGTGGCTATTTTTGACCAAGTTTGGCCCAAATCCGGGCTGACATAGATATCAAAAACCTGCAGGTGCGGTGGGTCGGGTGTCAGGTTTTTGGTCAAACAATACAGATTCGAGCCATCAGACTGCACCTCGGTCACACTGTTGTTGGTCGGCATTTGAACACGATGCCAAGTTAAACCCTGGTCATCGGAGCGAGACAGTTCCACGAAAACAGATTTTTGGAACACAAAAAACTGGCCCTGTGCCACCATCAAATCGCCATGCCTAACGATGCCGGGCGCATTGACCAATTGCCATTGGCCGCACAAATGATTGGAAATCAATAAGAAACAGGAAAAAAAGAAGGTGCGAGAAAATGAACGCATGGTTTCAAAATTTTTGAGTTGATAAAATCAGGTTGAATTTCAACTCAAACCTACTCCAAAATGTGAAAATTATTTCGGTCTGAAAAAATTCCAATATTCGGCAGGCGACAAAACAGGAATACCGTGAAATTCTTTCATTGGAAAATGTTTCAAATTTCCATTGACCACAAAATCTGCCGAGGCAGCAAAAGCGAGGTCAAGTAAAATGTCATCGTCCGGGTCGGTGCAAATTTGGAAATTGGTTTCCGGCTCAAACCAAAGTCCATTTTCAGAAAGGAAGAGTAAAAATTTTTGGGCATTCGCCGCAAAACCTTTGTAGTTGGAAAACTTTTTCCGGTTCAAAACCTCGACATATTCTGCCAAAACAGGCTGCGAAATACACAAGGCAATTTTGCCTTCCATGAAAAGTTCATCGATGATTTTTCCGGGCGGGTTAAATTCCGAAATGCAGGACGAAACGACCACGTTGGTATCAAGAACCAGTTTTTGCATGGCGTTTTTCTTTTCGTTCTTGGCGGTACGCTGCGATTTCGGCATCAATTTCAGCCATGTTCATGGTGGAAAAACCTGCTTTTAGGGCAATTTCCCGGCATTTTCGCAAGGATTCTTTGGCCAATTCTTTTTTGATAACTTTGATAAAGTCATCCAACGACGACTGGTTTTCGCCCAAAAAACTGTACTTGCTGTACTGTTTTTCGCTGACCAAAAAACTGAGTGTTTTCATTTTTAGACAATTTTTTATGATTGTTTGAGCCATCAAAGGTAAAGCCACACGGCAATTTGACACGAAAAATTGGTTTTTTTAGTTCCGAACGACTGTCATTTTCCCTGAAAAAACTTGCTGCCCCGATTTGCAAATCAAAAAACAACTGCCCGTCGGAAGTTGATTTACCGAAAATTTCACCTCTTTTTCATCCGCCAAAACTTCTTGAACGAGCCTTCCATTTCCAGAAAAAACTTTCAAAATGCTGCCTTTTTCCAAAATTTCGGGAAAAGAAACGGTGGCAAAATCGCTCGCCGGGTTTGGTGAAATGGAAATTTGATGAAAATTTTCAGGATCCCCGACCCACGAAATTTGTTCGATGGTGGATTTTACAGTGTTCGTCACGACCGGGTCGTTGTAATCAAAATAGATAAAAGCGGTGTTCGAGACGAAATCGCCGAGCGACAGGTTTGCTTTTGGGTTGACTGAAAATTTTATAAAACCATGACTTTCGGGCTCGTTTGCTAGCGAATCTGGCAAATTGATGCCTTCAAAATTGAACTCGACGATGCCCCGGCCTGAGATTTTCCATTCAAATTCATGGCTCGCGGCGAGGACTTCCAAAGTTTTCCAATCCAAATTTTCGGACAAAGTGTCGCGGACGATGACACTGCTCGCCGGGTAATTTCCAGTATTTTGAAAACGGATGGTGTAAATCAGCGGCACGCGGGCGGCCAAACTGTCGGGCGAGTAATTTTTCGGCGCGACGGCTTTGTCGTTCGGGTCGAACGAGCCGACGACGGTGGTTGAAATTCTGTCAAAATTGTTGGTTTGGTTTTCGTCGCCCGCCGTCGGCGAAATTTTGGCAGACATTTCCACCTGTTTTCCGAGCGGCGTGCCGACGGGCGTTTTGAATTTTACCAAAAAATTGAGGTGGTCGAACGGGTTCAGATTTGTGAAATTCCAGACGATTTCATCTGCCGTTTGCGAGGTCGGGGCGGGCGAGATTTCCAAAACTTCGAGCCAATCTGGGAAACGCAAAACGACCGATCCATCCATTTTTTCCGTGCCGACGTTGGCTGCGGTGAGGCTGACAAATGTTTCAAAACCGGGCCGGAAAACGTTGATGTTCGTGGCCGAAATGGATAAATCTTTGATGCCGGGGGTGAAATAGATGCCAAAATTTTTCAAAGAATCGGTTTGGGAAACGGCGTAGCCGGGTGGGTTTATTTTGGCATATTTTGATGAATTGATTGCCAAAAGCGAATCTGAAAATTGTTCTGCCCAGAATTTAAAAGTGCCGTCGGAAGATGAAACGGCTGTACCACCGCCGGTTTTGGCGTAAATCATCAAGTTTTTGAATGGTTTTTCGGTGGGGTCGGGTTGGGCGTTGTTGTTTTCGTCGAGGTAGGCTTTGCCGGAATATTCGGCAAATTGAAGCGATGAATTGTCTCTTTTAAAAATTCGGCCAAGTACATCGGTTAAAAAAATGCTGTTTCCGTGTTCTCCAAATTCATAAATCTCGATGTTGCCGTCGGGCAAACCTGCGGTGGCTGGGTAAAAATTTTGGCCATCATCGAACGAAAAACGCAAGCCGTGAACGATATCGTAGGCGAAAAGCCCTGCCGAAGTAGCAAACAACTGGTCTATTATGAAATCAAGCGAACCTGGAAAAACAGGGGTGATTTTTGTCCAAGTTAGCCCCGCATCCAGCGAGTAATTTATCGATTCTGTATCCGAAGTATAAATCCTGTTCCCTTTGGCTGAAAAAGAATACACGAAAAGAGGGCTGCCAAAACTTGTTGGCAAATCAGTCCATGTGATTCCAAAATCCAGCGATTTGCGCAACAAATGATTATCAGAGTCAAACAGATAAAAAACATTGCCATCTTGATATTGGGCTTCATTCCAGCCGATGGGAGTTACGGCGGAAGCACCTTCAAAAGCCCATGTTTTCCCATCATCTTTTGACCTTGCAACTTGGATATCCGTATTGGTTATTTTGATAATTGCCACCAAATCTCCGCCGTCAACGAACAGTTTGAAAGTACCTAAAAAACCGATGTTTGCTTTCAGTGCCTGCCCATCTATCAAATTTTTGGAAGTATAAAGAGAATCTCCGTACTGGCCTTTCAAAAACCAGTTGTCCCCTTTTTTGACCACATCTTGGATGGCTGAATTTTGAAAACCAGATTTCCACAATGCCCCGTCGTTGTTCGTGAAACTTGAAAAACCATTCAGGTCGGTGATGAAAAGGTGGTCTCCGACCGATTTCAAATGGATAAGTTGTTCATTTTCAAATCCGATTCCGGTGCCGCACCATTGCCAATCAGAATTGCCCACCGTTGTTCTGTAAATATCTGAGATGGTCGTCAAAACCTGAAAACCATTGGAAATTGCACAATCTATCATGTTTTCAGTGATAAAATCATGGTCAAATATTTTGGTAAAAGTTTTGAAACCGTCCACAGAAGACAGGACTAATTGGTGAGAAACCAGAATGATTTTCCCATCGCTGATTTCAAAACGAGTTAGGGAAGGAGCGGCAGATGGAATTACAATCTGCGACCAAGTTTGGCCATCGTCCTCGCTCCGCAAAATTTCGGAAGGCGTGGCCACCACTAAATTTCCATTCAAACAAGCCATCGAATGGGCATACCAATCGGGCTGCACATTTTCCCATGCCCCTCCCGGTTGTGTTTGTTTCAATAAACCCAATTCGGTGCTCAACCATAAAGTTTGTCCGTTTTGTTGAATTGTCAGGATATTATCTGGATTGCCGGTATTGTAAATCAAAGTCCAATCGCCAGTGGATGGTTCACGGAAAAACACCCTTGAATCATGGTAAAAAAACAAGTTGCCATTTCCCAAAACGGTCATCCTGAAATTTGATGCGGGCGAAAATTGGTTATAGCCCGTCGGCATGGGAATTTCCAACCAAGTTTGCCCGGCATCGGAACTTGAATAAATTTCGAATTTGAAAGAGTTTCCCGACGACGCTACACTGAAAACATACAAATTCAGGCCATCGGATTGGATGGAAGTCGGGTAGCCGGAAGTTTTTGGCAAGGTCAATTTTTTCCAAGTCAGGCCATTATCGTCCGAGCGCAGGAATTCGGGATAGGTAAATTCGTTGCAAACAAAAAACTTGCCTTGCGCTACCATTAAATCTCCATATAAAATAAACCCGGGCGGATTGACGGCCTGCCATTGCCCAAATGATGGAATTGCCGAAAAAAATAAAAATGGAAGGAGAAAAATGAATCGTTGGAAAGAAAAATTCATGTCTTCAAAAATTTTGAGTTGATAAAATCAGGTTGAATTTCAACTCAAACCTACTCCAAATTTCAAGAAAACAAACTATAAACCACCCAAGCCCCCACCCAAGCCATCGCCCCCATCACAAAAAATTGCACAATCGGCCATTTCCAAGACCCCGTTTCGCGCCGAACGACAGCCATCGTCGACATGCACTGCATCGCCAAAGCATAAAAAACGAGCAGAGAAAGTGCCGTCGCCAAAGTATAAACCGGCCTACCGTTGTCCGAAAAAGTGGCGGTGCGCATCTTTTCGCGGAGCAATTTTTCATCGTCCTTGCTGCTGCCGATCGAGTAAATGGTGGACATCGTGCCGACAAAAACTTCGCGCGCGGCAAACGACGTAATCAAAGCGATGCCGATTTTCCAATCATATCCGAGCGGTCGGATGGCCGGTTCGATGGCTTTTCCCAAAACGCCCGCCCAACTCGCTTCCAATTTTTCGGCGGCAATCAAATCGGTCGTAGCCAGCGAATCAAGTTGTTGGTTTTGAGCGAGTTGGGTGGCATTGGCTTCTGCTTTTTCGAGTGCCTCGCCGGGGCCAAAACTCGCCATCGCCCACAAAATTATGCTGATTATCAGGATGATTTTCCCTGCGTTGAACACGAACGAACCTGTTTTTTCGCCCACTGTCAGCCACACATTTCGCCAGTGCGGCATCCGGTAAACCGGCAGTTCGATGGCCAAAAACGAGGTTTCGCGCGAGCGCAAAATCTTTTTCATCACCCAGCCAGCACCGAACGCGGCCAGCACGCCGAGCAAATACATCCAGCCAAAAACCAAACTTTGCAAACCAAAAACGCCCCAAATTTTTACCGCCGGAACCGCCAAACCAATCAAAACAGCATAAACCGGGATCCGCGCCGAACAACTGATAAACGGCGTGACCATCACCGTGACCAGCCGCTCGCGCCAATTTCCGATGGTCCGGGTGGCCATGATTGCTGGTACGGCACACGCGCTCCCCGAAATCAACGAGACGACCGACCGCCCGTTCATCCCAAAACGCCGCATCATTTTATCAAACATAAAAACCACGCGTGCCATGTAGCCCACTTCTTCCAAAATCGTGATCAGCAAAAACAGGATGAAAATCTGCGGCACGAACACCAAAATCCCCGACAACCCGGCCAAAACGCCGTCCGTCAAAAGGTCGGTGAGCCAGCCGCTGGGCAAGGTATTTTGTAAAAAATTGCCAAATTTTGTGAAAACGGATTCGATAAAATCCATCGGCACGGTACTCCAATCGTAAATCGCCTGAAAAATCAAAAGCATCACCGCCGCGAAAATAAACGGGCCGAAAAACCTGTGCGTCAACACGTTATCTATTTTATCGGTCGCGGTGGTTGGGAACGGCGGCGGCGTTTTCACCCCATTTCGGATGATGGGCGTGAATTTTTCAAAACGGTCGAGCGTCTCGTCCACCTGGTTTCGGAGCGACTGGAAATTTTTGGTTTCGACAATCGCCGCGACCGTCAACCGTTCGTCGGGCGAGAGGTGCGGCAGCCATTCGTGGTGGTGCGCTGTGAGCAATGCGAGGTATGGATTTTCGATTCCCAAATTCAGGCGGACAGCTTCAACAACCTGATTTTCTAAATCTGAAAATTGGTAAAATGGTTTTTGCGGTGGCAGTTTTGGTTTTGCGTCGGCCAGTTTTTCGAGTTCAAAAAGCACGGAAGCCAAGTTTTCGCCCGACCGGGCGGAAACCAAAACGCAGGGAATGCCCAGTTTTTCTGTCAAAAAAGGCACGTCGATCTGGATATTTTGCGCAGCAGCGTTGTCCGCAAAATTTAAAACACAAATCACCGGCAGGCCGAGATCCGAAATTTGGGTCAAAAGCAGCAGGTGTTTTTCGAGGTTCGTGGCATCGGCCACATAAATCACGGCATCGGGATAGCCCGGATGGTTGCGGTTGGTGAGCGCGGCGACCGCGATTTTTTCGTCGGAAGCCGTGGGATACATGCTGTAAGTCCCCGGCAAATCAATCAAAGTAATCGTCCGGCCGCCGGGCAGTTTAATTTTTCCTTCTTTAATATCTACGGTAACGCCGGGAAAATTGCCTGTTTTTTGACGAAGGCCGGTTAATTGGTTGAAAAAAGTAGATTTTCCAGAATTTGGGTTTCCAACCAGTGCAACTTGAAAATGACTCATTTTTAGTTATCGGTTATTGGTTATTGGTTTATTGGTTTCTGGATTTTGCCGCGAACGACCAATAACTAATAACCAATAACCGATAACTAATTTCATGCTTCAATTAAAATGCTCGCAGCTTCGTCCTGTCGCAAAGCCAATCGAACGCCGTCCACTTTGATATAAAATGCTTGACCAAACGGTGCGCTGCGGATCAATTGAACGGACGCACCGGGCAAAATGCCCATCGAAGTGAGGCGACAAGCCAAGGCAGGATTGGAAAAAGCAAAGGTTTTTGCACTTTCCATTTGTTTCAGTTCGAGAATTGAGCGGTGCCGACGTTGCATGAAAAAATATTTTATGACAATTTAGACAAAATCCTAACGGCACAAATGTAGAAGTGTTCAGCGGCGGAGGGAAATTTTTTGTGGGCAAATTTTGCTGGGATGGAAGTGATTTTTGTCATCTATTTTTCCGGCATGAATTTTTTTCGCGTCCGGTTTTTTGGTTTGACATTTTTTGTCCTCGTTTTTTGGTTGCTTTTCATTTCGGAACGCGACGATTTTTGGCCGTTCATTTTCATTTTTTCTATTTTTTTCGGCGGTTTTTGGGTGCTGTTTTTTTCAAAATTCAAAGTCCGAGAGACCGAAATTTCAGGTTGGATTGGCCTTGCCGTGCTGCTCCGTTTTATCGCAATTTTTTTTTCCCCCAATTTTTCCGATGACTATTTTAGGTTTTTGTGGGACGGTCTTTTGATTTCAAATGGCATCCACCCGTTTGCTTTTTTGCCGAGTCAAATCGTTGAAAATCAAAACCTTGCAGCCAATTTTCCACCCGCACTTTTTGAAAATTTAAATTCAAAAAACTATTTTTCAGTTTACCCACCGGTTTGTCAATTTGTGTTTGCGACGGTGGCAAAAATTTCTGACGACGACGTTTGGATGGGTGTTTTTTTGATGAAAATTTTCATTTTGCTCTGCGAAATCGGCTCCTTGTTTTTTCTCTGGAAATTGGGAAAGGTCATTTTTCCAAAAAACAAATTGTCCGCCGCGCTGCCTTGCTTGATTTACGGCCTGCACCCGCTCCCCATTTTTGAAAACGTGGGCAATTGCCATTTTGAAAGTGCGATGATTTTTTTCCTGTTGGCCACTGTTTTTCATCTCCAAAAAAAGGAAGTTGTGGCGGCGGCGATGTGGTTTTCGCTCGCAGTGGCGACCAAACTTTTGCCCTTGATTTTTCTGCCGCTGTTTTTGTTTTTTTTAGATAAAAAATTGATTGTCAAGTTTTTAGGCGTTTTCGTGGCGGCGACGGTTTGGCTTTTTTACCCAATTTGGGAAACCGAAATGATGTTGAACGCGACCAAAAGTTTGGATCTTTATTTTCAAAAATTCGAGTTCAACGCCAGCATTTATTATCTGATTCGGGAACTTGGTTTTTGGCAGCACGGCTACAATTTGGGTTACAAAATCGCCCCTTTTTTGGCCGCCGCGACGGGCGTGGTTGCGATTTGGATGGCTATTTTTAAAGTGAAAAAAGGTGATTTTCGCTCACTTTTAATCTGCATGACTGGGCTGATTTGCCTGTATTTTTTGGGTTCGGCCACTGTCCATCCGTGGTATTTGACTTTGCCGCTGGCGTTTTCTGGGTTGGTGGGCTGGCGTTTTCCGATTGTTTGGGCGGGCACGGCGGTGTTTTCGTACAGCCATTATCAAAATGGGCAGTTTTTGGAAAATTATTGGTTGATTGGGTTGGAATATGGGTTGGTCGCGGCGGCTTTTTGGTTTTTTGATTTGAAAAATTGTCGGAATCAGAATTTTCAGGATTTTAGAATTTTCAAAATTTGTGGCATTCTGAAAATTCTAAAATCCCGTAAATTCTGATTCCGACAATTTTTCAAAAACTCAACAAAACCAGCCCCGCCAGCATCAAAATTTTTATCGCCAAGCTCGCCTGCGAAAAATCTTTTTTCACCTCGCCGCCCCAAGTTTTGAAAACGGCAAACCCGCACGGCAACAACAAAAACAGCACGGCGCAACCAATTTTCCACATCGGCGCACCGGTTTGAAACCAAAAATACGTGAGCAAAATCAAAACAAAAAACAAAATGGCACCGACCAAACCCGCCACTCGCCGAGCCACCCGGATGCCTCGAATCACTGGAAAAGTCCGGCAACCGCAAGCCGCGTCGCCGCCAAAATCTTCGATGTCCTTGACCATTTCGCGAAAAAAATTGGTGAGAAAAGCAAAAACCACAAAATTCCAATAAATCAGCAAGGTGCGCTGAGCAGTTTCGGGGGCGGTCAAACTCAAAATGTGGAGCGGTCGGAGTTCCATTTGCAAAGCCACGACGGGCACGAGCGCACACAAAATGGCTACCCAAATATTTCCCAAAACCGGCGTGCATTTTAAAAAACGAGCATACAAAAACAAGGCTACCGACACCCCACCAAACAAGGCCAAGACTTCCATCCGGCGTTCTGGGAAATATCGAATTCCGAGCCGCTGCGCGAGCCACAAAACGCTAACCAACAAAATGACGTATATAAAAATGGCGGCGCGGCGCGGCAGGTATTTTCCAATAAACAGGCGTTCGGGACGGTTGACGGCATCTATTTTTTCATCAAAAATATCATTGATAAAATAGCCTGCGAAACTGGTCAAAACGGTGGCAACGGCCAGCAAAATGAACGCCTCGCGCGACAAATTGGGCAGTCCGCCCGCTTCGGCAATCGCAGGCCGCAACACCATATAATATGGTAAAAAAAGGCTCAAAAAAACGATGGCCAAATTGGGCAACCGGAGCATCCGA
This sequence comes from Saprospirales bacterium, assembly GCA_031398055.1. Classification (GTDB taxonomy): domain Bacteria; phylum Bacteroidota; class Bacteroidia; order Chitinophagales; family Saprospiraceae; genus M3007. The sequence continues at coordinate 19,103 of JANNMS010000034.1, forward strand.
AAAAATGGGTAAGCCGATTTCATGGCGTGAATGTCTGTTTTTTACAAATCTAAATGAATGGTCGGCGGAGAAAAGTCTAAAATAATCTTCGTTTCGGGGCGTTTTTTGGACGTTTCAACGGTAAATCATTTTCCAAACGAAAAGTTACGGCGGTTCGACTTTGGAAATCTGTTTTACATTTGTGGCGATTTATTTCAAAACCAATCAAAAATTTTTAACACAAAAATTCATTTCTATTATGAAGAATTTCTTTTTTCTATTTGTTCTCGCCCTCGGCGCACTCGTTTCTCTCCCATCTTGCGGCACGGATGATCCTTGCAAAGACGTGGATTGCGGAGCAAATGGCACTTGCTTTGAAGGTGCTTGTGTTTGCAACCAAGGTTACGAAGGAGCCTCTTGCGAATTGACTTGGGCATCCAAATTTGCCGGAAGTTATGGTGGCAAAGATGTTTGCGTTTCGGCTGACCCTGATTTGAACGGTACTTTCACTTTGAAAGACACCGAACCAGTTGTTATCATCGAAAAATCGGTAGATGGAATTCAAATTGACAACATCGGTGGATGGCAAAATTCTTTTACTACCACAGTAAAAAAAGTCGCAGCAACTGATGATACTGCAACTTCTTTCGACATCAATTTTACCGATTCATCCAGCCGTGTATTTTTGGGCTCTGCAACTTATAATGCTACAACGAAGGTGATTTCGGGAACTTACAAAGTGACTTTCCCGGATGGTTCATTCGCTGATTGCACGATTACTTACACGAAAAAGTAATTTGGTTTTATCGACATAAAAAAAAGCCATTCCAGATTTCTGGAATGGCTTTTTTATTTTGAACCAATTGATACTCAATTAATTGCCGCCACCTTCTTTCACCGCACCGCCGCGTTTTTTGACGTCTTTAGTTTCTCCTTCTTTCACTGCACCGCCGCGTTCTTTAACTTCAGTTCCGCCTTCTTTTACTGCACCACCACGGGATTTAGCCGGGTCAGTTGGTGCTGGTGGCGTCGGATTTGGCAACGGATCCACTTTCCCACCTTTCGAAGTAGGCTTTTTCGCCTTTTTTCCACCTGCCAATTTTGACGGTGGCATCGCTGCCTCGGCAGCAGCCCAAGTATCAAACTGAGTTTTAGCTTCGACAGCGATTTTTTCTTCGCAGCCCGCCTGCAATTCAGTGTGGTAACCGTCCACTTTATTTTGGATGGCCGACGCGATTTCAGCGTCTTGCTGTGCTTTGGTTTGGCCGCCGAAAGCAGTCAGGCCAACAAAACCCGCAACCGCGATTGCGCCGATAAATAAAATACTTTTTTTCATTGTCAAATTTTGAATTTTAAAACTGTGGTTAAAATTAGAGGATAGATTTTAGAGGTTAGAGTTTGGAACTAAAATTACTTGCTGCAAAGGTAGAACAGCCCCGCAAAAACGATAGTTTCGAGCGGAAATTTTCTAATCCGTTGGTCATTTTAAAATTTCCAAAGGCAAAGTCGCAGCACCTTTTTCAGTAAGAATTTGAATAAAATACATGCCGCTCGACATGCTTTCTGGCAAATTGAAAAGCCCATTTTGCTGGCCGACTGGCAAGTTTTCATTGAAAAATTCAGTCAAAACTTTTCCATCCACATCCAACAGCCGAGCCGAGCAGTTGGATTTTTCTTCTAAATTAAATTGTAAATTGACTTGGCCGCCCGATGCAGGATTTGGGAAAATTTTTGCCGAAATCGTTTCCGGTTCGATATTTTCCGTGTCTGTCGTTTGGCTGTGGTTGAAACGTGCGACGGCAAAAAAGCGGTTCAAAGCCGTTGGTTCAGCGTATCCGACTGCTAAAATTTTGCCCGACGGCAAAATCGTAAATTCTTCGCAGGAAGATTTCAAACCGCTCGCCACTTTTGTGATGCCCGCCGTGCCAAAAGTATTGTCCAAAACTCCGGCGGAAGTGTACCGAGCGAGGGCATAATTTCGGTTGCCAGCGATGGTCGTGTAACCTGCGACGAGGATTTTTCCATCTTTCAAAGCGGCGATGCAGCGCGCTTCGTCATTCGTTCCGATGGTCGTAAAAGTTCTGCCCGAAGTGCCAAAACCAGTGTCCGAGGTGCCGTCGGCATTGAATCGGGCGACCAAAAAAGCGTTCGCACCGTTCACCGAATTTCTGCCGCCGATGATGATTTTTCCGTCATTTTGCAAAGCAACATCATTGCCTTGTTCGTACGGATTGCCAGAAGTGAAAAATTTGGTGACAATTCCGCCCGTGCCGAAGGTGTTGTCAAGCACCCCATTTGCCGAAAATCGCGCAATCAAAAGGTCATATTTCGTCGTTGCTTTGTAAGCAACGCCCGTCCCGATGATCCGTCCGTCCGGGTAAAGTGCGATGCGGTTGATCAGTTCTTGCTCGCCGAAGTCAAATTTTGCAAAACCGCCGGTGCCAAAACCAGTGTCCGCCGAGCCGTTCGAATTGCGGCGAAAAAGGGCAAAAATGGAATTGCTCGAAGCATCAATTGCGCCGGCGCAGCCGAGGATTTTGTTGCCAGCCAAAATCTTGATATCCACGATTTTGCTCAATTTGTCATCAAAAGTGATGTAGCCGTCGCCGTCGAACGAGGTGTCCAACGAACCGTTGGAATTCAAGCGAACGAGCATCGGTTTTTGGCTGTCGTCGCCGCCCAACACAATTTTTCCGTCGGAAGTCAAAGCAAGGCAGGTGATGATACTTTGCGTTCCGAGGTTGTGGGCAGCGATGCCGCCGGTGCCAAAAGTGGCATCCAAAACGCCGGCGGCACTGAAACGCATCGCCACGACGGTCGTACCGCCGATGGCAGTGGTGCCTGCGATCACGATTTTGCCGTCCGTTTGAACGGCGATGCAAGTGGCGTCGGAAAATGCATTTAAATATTGACCCGTCGCCCAGCCGGCATTGCCGAATGTGGCGTCGAGCGTGCCGTCTTGTGCTTTCAAAAAGCAAGCGGCAAATAAAAAGATCGAGAGCGTGGTAAATTTTTTCATGGGGCAAAAGTAAAAAGTTGGGGAGCAGATATTTTTTGGAAATTTTGGGAAATGCAAAATTTTGGCGGTGGACGACAAACAGCAAGTGAAGTTCCGCACTGCTGATTTCTCGAAAAAAAATACCTTCGCCGCCTTTCATCAACATTCGAAAAAATGAGTACGAAAAAAACTTTAAAAGAGGAAGCCCTTTTTTACCACGCCAAAGGCCGCCCCGGAAAAATAGAAGTCGTCCCGACAAAAGAAACGGCCACGCAGCGCGATTTGACTTTGGCCTATTCGCCGGGCGTCGCCGAACCCTGCCTCGCCATCGCCGAAAACCCTGACGATGTTTATAAATATACGGCAAAAGGCAACCTCGTCGCCGTCATTTCCAACGGAACAGCCGTGTTGGGTTTGGGCGACATCGGCCCGGCGGCGGGCAAACCGGTGATGGAAGGCAAAGGGCTTTTGTTTAAAATCTACGCCGACATCGATGTTTTTGACCTCGAACTCGATACGAAAAACGTGGACGAATTTGTCCGCACCGTCAAAATATTGGAACCGACGTTCGGTGGCGTCAATTTGGAAGACATTTCTGCCCCCGAATGTTTCGAAATCGAGGAGCGTTTGAAAGCCATTTTGAACATCCCGGTGATGCACGACGACCAGCACGGGACGGCAATTATCAGTTCTGCCGCACTTTTGAACGCACTCGAATTGGTAAAAAAAGACATTTCAAAAGTAAAAATTGTGGTCAACGGTGCGGGCGCGGCGGCCATTTCCTGCTCGAAATTGTATTGTAGCCTCGGCGCGCTGAAATCGAATATTTTCATGTTCGATTCGAAAGGTTTGATTCATCCGGAACGCAAGAATTTGGATGGCAAAAAATCTGAATTTGCGAACGCTTCCGTCCCCACAACTACCTCAATGTCAGATAGTTTGGTCGGCGCGGACGTTTTTATCGGCCTGTCGAAAGGCAATGTTTTGACCCAAGAAATGGTGCGGGCGATGGCGAAGGATTGCATCGTTTTTGCGATGGCCAACCCGACGCCCGAAATCCCTTACGAAGATGCGATGGCCTCGCGCCCGGACATCATTTTTGCCACCGGGCGCAGCGATTACCCCAATCAGGTGAACAATGTTTTGGGTTTTCCCTACATTTTTCGCGGCGCGTTGGACGTGCGGTCGCGGGAAATCAACGAGGCGATGAAACTCGCGGCAGTGCGTGCGCTCGCCGATTTGGCCAAAAAACCCGTGCCCGACATCGTCAACATGGCCTACGGAAAAGACAGCATGAATTTCGGCAGGGAATACATCATCCCAAAACCGGTCGACCCGCGATTGTTGACGACCGTCGCGCCCGCCGTCGCCCGCGCTGCGATGGAAACGGGCGTCGCCAAATTTCCGATCCAAGATTGGGATGCCTACGAAAGCCAACTTTCAAAACGCCTCGGCCTCGACAACACTTTGACGCGCGCCATCATGAACACCGCCAAACAAAACCCAAAACGCGTGGTGCTGGCCGATGCCGAAAATTTGGCCGTTTTGAAAGCCGCGCAGCAAGTCATTGAAGAAGGAATCGCCGTGCCGATTTTGCTGGGAAAAGAGAAAAAAATCAAACAATTGATCCAGGAAAACCATTTGGATTTGGCGCGGGTGAAAATTATCGACCCGATGTCGCCGCAAACCGATGCCGACCGCGCACGGCTCGAAGAGTTCGGCGAACTGTTTTTTGAAAAACGAAAACGCAAAGGTTTTACCAAAAAAGAAGCGCACGACATCATCCGCCGCCGCGCGTATTTTGCTTGCATGATGGTCAAAAGTGGCGAAGCCGACGCGATGCTCGGTGGCATGACCCGAAATTATCCCGAAACGTTGCGGCCTGCTTTACAATCCATCGGTAGGCAGGAAGGCGTGAAAAAAGTATCGGGGATGTTCATTTTGATGTCGCGTTTTGGCCCGCTTTTTTTGGCCGACACGACGGTTAATTTCAATCCGACCGCCGAAGAAATCGTGGAAATCACAGAATTGGTGGCCAAAGAAGTTGAAAAATTCAACATCAAACCGCGAATCGCGATGCTCAGTTATTCCAATTTTGGAAACGCTGACGGCGAGGATTCGATAAAAATGCGGCTGGCCGTCGAAATTTTAAAAGAAAAACACCCAAACATGATTGTCGATGGCGAAATGCAGGCGCACTTGCCGTTCAATCCACAACTTTTGCAGGAAAACCATCCGTTTTGCGAATTGGGCGAGGGTGGGGCGAACGTCCTGATTTTTCCAAACCTTTCGGCCTCGAACATTGCCTACAATTTGGTGAAAGAAGTGGCCGACATCGAAAAAATCGGCCCTGTTTTGTTGGGTTTGAAAAAACCTGTCCACGTTTTGCAGTTCGGCAGCACGATGCGGGAAATTGTGAACATGATTGCGATTTCGGTGGTGGACGCGCAGACTGCGAAAGGGTAGATGCACTTTGTCAAATTAAAAAGGCACCTTGTCATTCCGGAGGAATCTGCCCAAAAATCATGGCTTGTTTTAAAATTGTGGTTAAATTTTGGGCAGATTCCTCCGGAATGACAATGTTGTTGTTGAAATACGATTTAATTTTTTTTAAAAAATCGCTTCAAAAAAACCTCCAAATCCGCGTTTGTCAAATTCCTCGCGACCACTTTTCCATCCGCATCCAGCAAAAAAATCAGGGGCAAATCCTGCAAACCAATTTCAAAAGTAAAATCATCATCGCGCCCGCCGGGCAACCTGCCGTTTGGCCATGGCGGGGCATCTTCGGCGAGGGCTTTTTGCCAAAGTTCAGGTTTGTCGTCGGTCGAAACGCCGATGATTTCGAGACCAGCCGATTGGTATTTTTGGTAAATATTTTTCAAAAATTCCTGCTGCGTTTTTCGTGCGTCCCGGTGCCACGATGCCCAAAACCAAACCAACCGCAACCGACCGGGAACGGATAAAATGGCCAAACTGTCGGGCATTTTTGGTGATTTTTTTGAGACGATTTTGGGTTTCCAATTTTCCAAAATTTTGTCCGGAAATGGGCTGCCGACTGCCAAGACCCATCGATTGTTGATCACCCGTTTTGAAAAATCTGCAACCCAATCCGACAAATTCAGCGGGGCGAGCGAAGTCCATAAGTAATTGATTTTCAGGTAGAAATCTGGTTCGGAGGCATAATTTCCGGTCGGGTTCAAATATTGAAGTGCGGCAAAACCGGGCAAAAAAGCACGCGTCGAATCGAGGAAAAAATGGAGCGATCGGTTCACTTTTTTTTCGGTCGAGTGCAAAATCACCCGTGCGGAATCGCCTTCCGGGTTGATTTTTGGCTGGCCGTTTTCGTCCAATTCGAGCGATTGAAAAATGAGCCGCCGGATGTTTCTCAATTCCAAAAACAGGCGGTTTTCAGCATCCGATTTTTCCAATTTGTAGGAATTGGCAAGCCGTTTTGCCTCGCCCGAAATTTCCAAAACACCAGTGGCAGGCAAGTGGACGAGCACAAAATTTTCCATCCAAAACGGTTCGATTTTGTTCGGAAAATGGGTCGCGTTTTGTTGGATGCAAAGCCGAAAGAGCCCCGATTTTTCACCCAAATTTTTTTTCAAAAAATAGAAACTCCCGTCCGCCGCGACGGTTGCCGAGTCAATGATTTTGCCTTCAAAAGAGGAAAGGATTTGGCGGTAATTTTCGGGTTGCACCAGATACATCGTGGGTCGCCAGCCGGGGTGCATTTTTATTTTTCCGGAAATTGAGATGGAATCGGGCGAGGTTTGGGCGAGGAAGTTTTTTGAAAAAAAGAGGAGAAAAAGTAGAAAAATGGGAAGTCTCATTGATTTTAAAATGGCAATTTTAGTTTACCCGGTTGTTGTCGAGTATCAAAAACCATCACCAACAGAACGATTTTTTCGTCTTCCAGAATGGTATAAATGATTTTGAAATTTTTGAACAACAAAAATCTGTACTCAACGGCGGCCTGTTGCAACGAAGGCTCCAAAGGATTTTTCCGAGGCAGTGTTTGTAATTTTTTGCTGTGTTTCAATAAATCCGAAACCTGTTTATCTGCATTGGTTTTTGAAAAATTTTTCAAAAAATCATGTGTTTTCCGGATGCTTTCAAAAGCAAAGTCAGCGATGACAACTTTGTATTCGTCCATTTTTACCAATTTTTGATTTCGGCCAAAGCATCATCGAGACTTCTCACTTTGCCTTGCAAACCTTCTTTTCTGGATTTTTCCACCATGTAAAAAAGTTCGGTTTTTGAAATGGGCTTTCCGTCGGGCGTAAATCCAACGATTTCAGGTTCGCTTTCATAATAGGATTTGAGCATCGCATGGACGACAGACAAGATTCTGGCATCAGCAATTGAAATGATGCTCACAATTTCATTTCTCAATTGAATTTCTAACATAATCCTCTTTTTTTAGCAAATTTAGTGGTTTTTGATCAAGCGCAATTATTTCAGAAGACAAATTTTCATCCTTTCCGCACCGCACTTTTCCCAAATCTATCCCGAATTTTATCCATCTCGAGCAAAGCAAATGGCGGAGGATGAAATGCAAACGGGCGCATGCCATGCTGAAAGAAGTGAGAAATCTGGGTCGAAAACAATACCCAGATCCTTCATTTCTTTCAGCATAGCATGCGCCCGCTAACTGTTTTCTATTCAACTTTTTTGTCAAAACGGAATGTCCGACATATCGTCTTTAGCACTTTTTGACTTGCCTTTTGATGTAATCCTTTGCGTTTTTTCAAACAAATCAAAAAAATCGGCGGTAGCAAACGGGTTCAAATTGGTTGGAAAAGCAACTTTTGGCGGCTCACTTTCCACATAATTTTTCAGCATGGCATGAACACAAGCCAACATGCGTTCATCAACGACGGTCAAAAAATTGCCGATTTCTTTTCTCAATTGAGTTTCTGACATCTTTTTATGATTTTTTCTTGCAAATTTAAAATGATTGAAGCCGCAAATTTCATTCAATTTTTAGCCCGTGCAATATCCAAGTTTTTTCCGGAAAAATTATTTCAAAAAAATACTTCCCGGCAGGCCAGCGATTGGTTGAAATTTTTTCAGGAAAATATTTTTCAGAAAAAATGACTTGCCCCAATTCGTTTCGGACGCGCAAAAACTCCGGTTTTTCATTTCCAAAAAATTGAAAATCAACTGTTTGGGAAAATGGGTTTGGGAAAATCTGTGCCAATTTATCCCCGTTTTTTGGGTCGCCGGTTTCGACCTTGCCGGTCAAAAATTGGGTAAAATCAAACTTGCGGATTTGCTGCTGCACGAAAGTCACGCCCGAAAAAGTGAATTTTTCATTGACAATATAACCTGTCCGGTTGTCCAAAAAATTGATGCCTTCCGACTGCCCGACGACCAGTGGCAAGCCCAATTCGAGGCGTCGTTTGTTGCCGTTGAAAAAATTGCCGCCATGAAAATCCCAGAGCAACCAGGCAAATACGTTGGGCGAAGAAGTTTTGTTGTAACCCAAAAGCACCACCAATTTTTGGTCGGGCGAAATCGCTGCCGAGGTGATAAGTCCTTGAACGTCAAAGGTTTCGATTGGTTTGGCCACGCCGCCGGTTGGTTCGACGGTGAAATGGGTGGTGGTGCGTTTTTTCCAGTTTTTTTGAAAAAGGTGAAATTTTCCATCCAAAAAAATCATGGCTTCGCAGTCAAATTCGATGCTGTCGGGCGCAGGTTGGACGGCGGTGAAATCGGTTTGATTTTCATAATTTATCGGAAAAAATTGCCATTCGTTGTCCTGCACCGTCGTCGAATTTGAGTTTCCGATAAAATTGAGTGGCACTTTGAAAATGCCCAAATCGGTTCGATTCCCGCTGAAATTATTTCCCAAATCGGCGAGAAAAATGGAGGTGCCGTCGGTGGTCATGTCCTCCCAATCTTGATTTTGGGCGTTTTTCAATTTTACTTCCTGCAAAATGCTGCCCGTCGTCGGGTTGATTTTGAAAAAAGAGGAGTTGCTGCCGTCTTCGTGTGCCCACCAACGCCCGCCGGCGAAGCAAACGCCGCTGCATTCTTCGAGTTCGGTGGGCAGGTTGGCGACCAATTCTGGGGAATAATAAGTGGTTGGGTAGCCGCACGAGCCGTCGTTTTCGGTCGCGCCGGGGGCGAAATTTGAGGCTTGCGGGTCGGTGCAGCCGGGTTGGGCGGGGAGGTTTTTTTGGGAAAAAAGTAGGGTGAGAAAAAGTAGGATGCGGTTCATTTGATAAATAGCACTTTCACAAAGATTCGTGCAGTTTTAATTCCGGGATAAATCTGAAATCGCGGATATTGTATGAATAAAGTGGAATTTTATAGACAATAGATGTTGCGGCAATAATTGCGTCTGGTATTGTCAAACCATGACTTAAATTGTATTTATCAATCAATTCAATTGCTTTTGCAGAAATTGAATTATCTATTTGAACCACATCATAGTATTTGATTCGCTTTTTCATTTGAGATAATTCATTTTTATCTCCCATTCCTTGATACAATTCCATACCTGTAATTGAAGAAATTACAATTTCAGATAGACCAATCTTATCCAATTGGTCTATGGTTTCTATCTTTCCATTGAAGGCATTTATAAAAATATTAGTATCACAAAGTACCATAACTATTTGTCCCAATTACGTTTCCATGCATTGTTTCTTATCTCCACGAAGGTTCGAGGATTTTCTTCCCAAATCCCAAATAATGGGCGTGGGTCAATAGATTTGTCTCCGCGCGTTATTGTTGGCATTGAATTTTTAGTTGGACTATCAATTTTAACTTGAATCAACTTAAATTTACTTAGAAATGCTATAATTTTTTCTAAGTCATTTAACTCAACTGCATCAATTGTCAACCGCATAATTTGAAAAATTTAGACCCCAAAGATAGGTCGGTTGTTGAAAAATAAAACTTGACAAATCACTCGTCCTTTTTCTGTTTTTTAAATTTCCCATCCTTAAAATCCTTAAAAAACTTGCCCCAAGCCAGGGGGCTGAAAATGTTCATTGGCGGCGTTTGACCGATGTAAACGTAGTCTTTGGATTGTTGGCGGAGGTAAAAATTGGAACTTTCCTTCCCAGAATGTGGGATAATGTTGCCGTTTTTGGCGGCTTCGGCGAGGTAATCGTTGGCCAGGTTTTCGGCGGCGCGGCGTTGGAGTTCGGCGGTCACGTCCATTTTCAGGAAGTCAATTTTGAAATGATCCTTCGATGGCCAGGGAAAAATGATGGTTTCCGGCAAATTAATCGTGTCCTGCGTCATCAATTGCACGATAGAATATCGGTCAGCGCGCAGGCTGTCGGGCATCGAAATCGTGATGGTCGTAAAACCGATGCTCGTGAACCGCACTTTGTCTTTTTTTTCCACCACCATCGTGAAAAAACCGCGCGAATCGGAGTACGTACCCCTGTTTTTTCCGGGGATAAAAATGCTGGCGTACGGCACGGGAATCAATTTTCCTTCAAAATCGGAAAGCAGCATCCCCGAAAATTGGATAAGTTTTGGGTCGTCCGGCGTGGGTTGTTGGCCGAAAACTGTGCTGGAAATAGACAGGCAAAAAATGAAAAACAGGTATTTAGACATGCTGAAAATTGGATATTTAGATATTCAGGTATTGAGATATTGCCGGTATTGGCTGTTTTGGAAAGGAAAACGTTGCACCGCTCGACTTGTTCTTTTTTGAAAAATCAAAAGTACAAACTCGAAACGCGCCACCCCACATTTTTGCGCCGTCAAACTTTGCGGCCTTAACTGAATTTTAACGACTGCCGATTTTGCCTACCATTAACAGGCAATTTCGAGCGGCCTGCGTTACATTTGCTCGCGAAAAACGTTCTTTTTTCGTGAAGTTTTAACCACAAAATTCACTGGGAACGCCAAGTTTCTATTTCTAAATTTTTAAAAACATCCCGTCAAACAGCGGGAAACCTAAATTCAAAAATGTTGAACAAGTCTTTTTTCATCGCACTTTCCTTCCTTTTTGCCACTGCAATTTCTGCCCAAACTACCTACAAATATGGCCACATGAATTTGGGCAATTTGGTCGAGCAACTTCCAGATGTGGCCGTTGCGACGGCTAGTTTGAAAGTTTTTGCCGATAAATTCGCATCGGTCGATGATTCTTTGAACAAAACTTTTGAGGCAGATGCCAAAAAATTTCAGGCAGATTATCAAGCCGGTTTGTTGCCACCGATTGCAGCACAAAAAGCACAGGAAGAACTCGAAAAACGCCAGCAATTTATCGAAGCATTTCAAAAAAATGCAAACGACCAATTAAATGCAAAACGGCAAGAAATGCTTGCCCCGATTTTGAAAAAGGTACAGGACGCAGTGACTTTGGTGGCCAAAGAAAATGGTTATGCCATCGTTTTTGACACCAGCAGCGGCATCGCACTTTATGCCCTCGAAACGGAAGATGTTACGAGTTTGGTCAAGAAAAAACTCGGACTTTAACTATGAACGATGAACTATGAACTATGAACATTTTGAAAAATGGTGTTCATAGTTTATAGTTCATAACTCATAGTTAAAGTCCGAGTTTGGTCAAGAAAAAACTCGGACTTTAACTATGAACGATGAACTATGAACATTTTGAAAAATGGTGTTCATAGTTTATAGTTCATAACTCATAGTTCAAAATCAGACCTCTTTTGGAAAAAAATGCTCGACCACTTTTGAATTTTTATCCGAAAAATCCACCCATTTTTCCGCCGTCGAAACGATGCGGACAATGCCACAGGTCGGTACGTTGTCAATCAATTTTTCAGAAAAATGATTGGCAAAATCAGTGAAAGTTGGGTTGTGGCCAAATATGAAAATCACTTTTTTTTCATCGGGCAAACCGGCCACCACTTTTGCCAGACCATGAAAAGTGGCTTCGTAAATCTCCTCTTTTTTCAAAATTTCCGATTCCGAAATATTAAAAGCCGTTGCAAAAAAACGCGCCGTCGAAATGGCTCGATTGGCCGTGCTGCTGACGATAAGTTGAGGCAAAAAGCCTTTTTCGACCATCAATTTCGCCATTTTTGGGGCGGTGTGCAGGCCGCGCGGGTTGAGTGGCCGGTCGTGGTCGGGTGTGTTGAAATCCATCCAATCGGATTTGGCGTGGCGGACGAGGAAGAGTTGTAGCATTTTTTTGAATTGAGATTTTCTTGATTTTTGAATTTAAGTTTTTTGGGAGCCGACCACCGAAATCAACCATTCTCTTTCAAGAATTGGGGGCATCGCTCGAATTTCAGCCACCAATTTTGCCGCTTTTTTGGCATCAAATTGTCCGCCGGCGCGCATTATTTTTTCCATAATTTTCAAAAAATTCTGGTACGGCAATTTGATTTCTGCGGAGATTTTCGAGCGACGAACTTTTTGGTCGAGGGCTTTCAAACGTGATTCGACCAGTTCATCGCCGGTCGAAAAGTAAATTTTTACCAAAAGTACATCTGCCACCAGCCGATAATTTACATTTTCAAACATCCGATAATTTAGGCAATCGAGCGCGGCGGCGTAGTTTTTTTCATGAAAATAAACTTCGGCAAGGCAAATGCTGTGTGTTTCGTCTGGGAATCGAGTTCCGGTAATTCGTGCGGGCGGATAATCTTTCAAAAACTGTTTTACCCATTCGGCTCGGTTCAATTTCAAAGCCATATTGACCAAAAGTCGCAGCGAAGTGGTGTGCATTTTGCCTTTTCGGATAAAATATCCGGCCTCCAAATGTTTTTCGTACAAATCAAAAAGCCGCTGAACCAAGTCCGGGCCGCCTTGCTTGACATAAGTTCGACCTGCAAAAAAGCGGTAAAAGGATTGCAAATCGCGCAGTTTTTCAACCGGGATTTGCGTCCGATTTTCTTCCAGCATTTTCCCAAATTCCTCCAAACTTTCGGTTGGGTCAGCGGCATTCAACATTTGGATAACGTGGGCGTACAATTTTGCAACGGGCGGCAGGTGTGGATTTTCCAATAATTTGACCAACAAAACATCAGATTCCTGCGCGTTTTCGAACTGACTGACTGTCCGTTGAAAATGCAAAGCACTACTCAATTCCAGTTTTTGGATTGCAAAAGCCATGTCCAAATCTGCCTGCGCGGAATGCAAATTGGCATCGTCTTCAAATGTGTTGAAATAACTTTGGTACTCGGCAACCAAGGCTTCCAAATCGAAACGTTTTTTGAAAAACTCGGCACCACGAATCATCTGGCTTTCCAGCGATTTTCGCAGCGCGGAAACGGTTTGTTCAAATCGCTCTTCCAAATTATTATTTAAATAAAAACGCGCCAGAGCCAGCATTTCTCTGTCATCGTCCAATTCATTTTCGCTGTCCAAAAACATCAAAAACCGTCGAAGTAAACCAAAAAGGTCACTAGCCAACGAGTCAATTGGGTTTTTTTCATTTTCCCGAAAGGGTTTTTCTGGGAAAAAAATCTTGGAAACGGCGGCTTTTTGAAGTTGCGGATTTTGCTCGTCGGCACCGTGCCGGACAATCAATTGATACAATTCAACCAACTGGGCGGCATTACTTTTTTGATTGAAAAAGGGAGATTTTAAAAAAACGGTCGCTCTTTTTGACTCTTCCGGAGTCAACAATTGAACTACTTCCAACAATTTCCGACTGGGCATGAAATTTTTTTTGAAAAAAACATTGCTCAAAAGTAGCCCGGCTGCGGAAAAACGCGAAAAAATGTAGCAATTTCGTGGTGAGTTTCCCACCAAACTTTGTCTCCATTTTTTTACCGTTTAAAATATTTGAACATGCTACGCATTTTTTTATCCACTTTTTTGCTTTCGCAAGTCATCGGTTTTGCCTTTGGGCAGTCCGATTTTCAAATTTCAAAACCCAATTTTGAATCGGATGTCAGCCTGATAACTGCCGCGCAAGCCACTTGCCCGTTGCCCGCTCCAACCGGTTTGATTGCCACCAAAATCACCCCGACTTCGATTCGAATTCAATGGAATCCAGTCTCAAATGCAATTGGTTATCGGATTCGGGTGATTCACCTCGGTTCGGGACAACTCGTTGGAACACATAATGTTACGACTACTTTTTTTACAAAAACCGGCTTGCAACCGGGTCAATTGTACCGTTTTGAAGTCCAATCTCGATGCCCAAATCCGCCGGGCGGATACAGCGAACAGGTCGCTTTTATGCAGGCCAGAACCGGGATTATTATTGTTGATGTCATCATCCAACGTTGCTGCCCGGTGCCGACCGACTCCGTAATTCAACCTGCTGGCTCAATTTCGAACTATGCTTTGAGCACTTCTTCGACCGATTATTACCACATCCGTGCGGAAAAATTCAATGATGAAAACACGTTTTTCGAGTTCTGCATCGAGGACAATTGCCCCGAATTGCTCGTTCATATTTTTGATTCGTCGAACACCCCAATCGTTTTGAACACTGGTGCACAGATGAATGTAAAATATCAAAAGACGGCCACTTCGACGCCCGATTTTTTGATTATCAAAAACCTGGTGTGCGACCCGACGCTTGCAACTTATTCATTTTCAGTTACTTGGAAAGTAAAAATGGAAGTTTTCGCCGACACTTGCCACGCCGCACCGTTCGGCGGGGGCAGCGACGAGCGCGGATTTTTGGAAAAAGAAAATGAAAAATTGCAGGCCATCCCAAATCCATTCGGGGATGTTTTGCGGATTTTAGTGCCTGAAAATGGGGAAAATCCAATCGAAGCAAATTTGATGGACGCGCAGGGCAGGGTAGTCAAAACGATGTCCGCGACGGGCGATGTTTTTGAAATGAATACTCAAAATTTGCCAAACGGCTTGTATTTTTTGAATGTTCGGACAAATGGAAATCAGGAAGTGATTCGAGTGGTAAAAATGGAATAGCGTTTATTTTACCCCAGTTTTTGCCGTGTTTTTGTCATTCAGGAGGAATCCGACTCAACCCGATTTTTTCATGAACAAGTTAAAAATCATGACAAAACTGGGTTGAGTCGGATTCCTCCTGAATGACAAAAACTCGGCAAAAACTGGGCGTGAACTGGGTTTTGAAAAATATGGAAATAAAAAAGGTGACCCGTCGGCTGCGGCGGGTCACCTTTTTTATTGGGAAAAACTGGAAAAAGTGTAGTTGTGGGGCGGTCGGTGGTGCGCCCACCTTTGCTTCATCGAAAGCGCAATCGTAGTTTTTAATCCATCAAATCCATTTCTTTTCCTGCTCCCGAATCATTCATTTCAACTAATAAAAAAAAATTTCAAAAGATGAAAACGTCTTTCTTTTTTAACCGCAATCTTTTTGTCAGCATTTGCTTGGCAATTTTTTTCCTCAACCTTTCGACTGTTTCTGCACAGTTCGAAGAAACCATCGCCCCGACCACCACCCAATATGAAGAAGCGGTGGACGGCAAGCAAATTCCAATGACCAGTCATTTTATGATGCTTTCCAACACACATGAATATGGCCAGGACGTGATTGCACTGACCGAATTGGACGCCTGCGCCGCCGGATCCATCGTTCAGCGGACAATAGTTTGGATGCCTGGCTCGACCAATAAATACCATGCCCGCTCGCTCGAAGTCGTTTTGACTGCTGCCGGCGCAGCTGCCGGATATTGGATTACGGGTTATGAAATCAATGGGGCCGGCGACAAACGCCTTGTTTTGATACAAACCAACCTCGGTGGCTTCCCGATTTGTGTCCGCTACCTCGAAAATCGGGTCGGCGGTGCGGTTGCCTACGACGAAGAAGGTGTGTCGCTCGAACGCCAGCCAAACGGCGATATCATCGTGATTGGGCATTCTGTCCAACGGGTGGCGGCCCCTGCAATTCCTATTCATCGCATGATTGCGGCGCGTTTTCCAGCAGCTTGTAACCCACCGATTTGGTCATTTCGCTACAATCAACCCGCAAATACCCATCTGATTCCTGAAGAATCTTGCAATGGCGTGCGGATTACGGGCAATCCGCCGGTCACGACTTTGGTGGTTGCCGTCACCGGAAAAACGATCGGGACAAGCGGCACGGTACGGACTTTTGCCTCCAACATCAATGCAGCAACCGGTGTGGAATTTTGGCGGCGGGTCTACAATTCGGGCGGCATAAAAGACGAAGGTTTGGATATCGTCCAAGATCCTGCCGCACCGAGAAAATACATGATTGTCGGTCGTTCAACAAATGCAGGTGGCATTACGGCACTTTGGGTTTTGAATGTGGCCAGCAATTCGGGTGCTTTGACCGCAAACACCGCAGCACTTTACACCGCGACGGGCGGCGGGAGCATCAGCGGCACCGATGTTTGCCTCAGCACGGTCGGGAATCGGGCGGTCATCGCCGGGCGCGTTGACATCCCAAATACTGCCGGAACGTTTAATAACCGTGCTTTTATGGCGCGTTTGCCTTTTACGAATTGTGCCAATTTGGAGTGGTTCAAATATTATGTGGCTTCGACGCCGGTCGCAACGGGTTCGGAAAGTGTGGTTCCGGTGACTGCGCCATGCGCTACCGCTCCTCCCGGTTATTTTATGACGACGGGCGGGTTGCCAACGAACAGCGGCTGGATAGCAAACGGCGCGCACCCGGTTTACACCGATGTTTTGGGCGATCATGGTTTGATTGATTGCCCGACTCCCAATTGGCAATATTCAAAAGTTTGCGTCGGGACGAGCGTGACGATGGCAAAAACAAAAACCGTTGCGCCCTGGATCCAAGGCCAAATGGGTTGGGAAATCTTGCAATCCGTCATTGCTGCCTGCGACGGAATTTTACCTGCGCCAAAACCAGCAGGCAACGACCGCGACCAATTTGCTTCAAATTTTAACCAAAATTCTACCCTGAATATTTACCCAAATCCAACGACTGCTGGACAAGTTTTGAACCTCAATTTTACGAGCACGACCGACGGTGAGGCCAATTTGATGATGTTTGATTTGACTGGAAAAATGGTTTTTGAAAAAACAAAACAAGTAGAAAACGGGCGGCTATCCACCGAAATCGAAACCAATGAACTCGCGCCGGGTGCGTATTTCCTGAAACTTCGCACGGCGGAAGGCATAAAAACGGCAAAAATTTTAGTTGAATGAGGGCAGGAATTTGGTGATTGGTTAATTGGTTTTTGGTTGATTGGCTTGCGGCGGTTGGCGAAAAGCGGCGGTTGGTGAGCGAAGTCGAACCAGAAAAACTAAACCTCACGACATTTTCAAACCGGGGCGGCTGATGGGCTGCTCCGGTTTTTTTTTTGTCTTAAATTACTGGTAAAAGGAGCGTAGCACCGTGATATTTGTAGAAATCATTGGGAAAAAATGCTCGAAAGGTGCGTAGCACCGGAATATCAGGGTTAAAATATCCCGGTGCTACGCACCTTTTATGTATTTTTTTTGCAACGTTTTCTACAAATATCTCGGTGCTACGCACCTTTTTTGACAAGCAAATTCAAATCAGAATTGAGAAAAAAAATGACTTGACGACACCCAGTCGCCAAGTCATTTTAAAATTCAAATCCTCAAATCACCAAATCCTCAATTTTTAGTAAATTTTTTCACCACCACACCTTTTTCAGTCCGCAGATTCATGAAATACAAACCAGCCGGCAAAGTCGAAACTTGGATTTTTTCTTGGTTCAAACCTTGTGCAAAAGATTGGTAGGCATGGTTTGAAACGACTGCGCCGATGGCATTGGTCACGAACAAATTGACATCTGTTTTTTCGTTCAAATTAAAATTGACCGTCAAAAAATCCGCAGTCGGGTTCGGGAAAACTTCCACACCTGCGAAAACCGAGACATCGTTCGCGCCGACAAAATTTGGCGACGGTGCGAAATTGTGGGCATCCGAATTTTTCCAACCATTTGTGCTGACAAAAAACGGCACGGTCGGTTCGGTCGAATTGTAAAACCGGTATTTGCCGGGACCGGTGAAGCCATTGCCCACGCCGTCTACAATTTTGAAAGTGAAACAGCCTGAAGCAGGCACTTGAAAATCAGTTTTAATGACTTTGTAATTGCCATAAGCCGTCGGGTCAGCCGGTGCGCCTGATGGAAATTGGCCGCCGCCGTTGATGCCAACCGCTTCGTTTCCACCTTTTGCAAGCACGTTGCCCGCTTCGTCATAAATTTCCCAATAAACATCTTTTCCGCTGGCGTCGGTTTGGACTTGCAATTGGACGGTCGAGGTTTTGAAAAGTTGTGGAGCAGGCGCGAAATTGTAGGAAGCCGTAGTCGAAACCGCCGAAGTTTGGCTGTTCGTTTGGGTCATGACGATGGTCATTTCGCCCGGTTCCGCGATGTTTACGGCATCAAAAGTGATGGATTCGCTGTCCAAAGGTTTCAAATCGCCCGTCCATTCTTTGGTTTGAATCACCGTGCCTTTCCATTGAAGTTCGATGGTGGCTTGTGTCAAAGGCGAAAGACCGAGGTTCAAAATCGTTGCGGTTGGATTTGCAGTTTGGGCGGTGCAAATTTCAGGCGTCAAAGAATTGCCATTGAAATTGATCATTTTCGCCATATTATCTGGAATCGCGCCCACCAAAGGTTCGGCGGTAGCCCAAAGTGCGGCTGTTGATTTTTGACCAATTTCCGATACTTTTTTGTCCGGCGTGATCAAATAAACCGTCGGGAAATACGCAATGTCATAGTCGTTGGCAATTTTGGCATTGTCAAAAATGGGGTAGGGCGTGCCCGCAACCCAGTTGCCTTGCGTTCCACCGACGCATCCGGTTGGGCCAGAAAGGCAAGCCAAATTGGTCGCGGCGTCTCCTTCGATAAAGAAAACCATCAATTTCCCATCGCCTTCCGGGCCGTGTTGGAGGTACAAATTTTCAAGCGCGCCGCTGTTGTGATAAGACCAGCACGGCCCGCACCAAGTTGCGGAAACATCCATGATGACCGGGCGACCGGACTCCAAAACATCGTACAAAGTCCAAGTTCTGCCGTTGATATCGGTGGCAGTGAAATTCGGGGCATCCGAACCGGCAGGCAGTTGGGCAAAAGTTTGGCAGGCAAAAAATGCCATCGCCACAAGCGATAAAATTTTTTTCATACAATCAAATTTAGTTGGAACAATTTAAAAAGTAGGTTGACGACGAAATGCCGGAGGTGCAGTTCGATGGGCAAACTTAGGAAATTGTAATTTGAAATGGATGTTTTCAATGATTCTTTCGTCCAAAAGTGGCAAAAGCATTTACGAATCACAATGGCCGGAAGTCTAAAAACTTAAGAAGCTGTTTGAGTTAATTTTTTGAAGTCAAAAAAGAGGGCTTTTTTTGTCAGTTCTCTCTTTTTTGATGAAAAAATAGTGGGACTATTTGACAGAAAAAAAGATAGGAATGGCGGAAAAAGAACCTTTTTTGGCTCGAAAAATTAACTCAAACAGCTTCTAAATCAAATCATGCTTTTTCCAAAGTAAACCCAAAAGTCGAACCCGATCCCGGCGCAGAGCGCACGTTTATCGTTTGTTTGTGTGCTTCAATGATGTGTTTTACGATGGAAAGCCCTAAACCTGTGCCGCCCACATCCCGAGAGCGGCTTTTGTCCACCCGATAAAAACGGTCAAAAACATGGTCAAGATGCTCCGTTCCGATGCCGAGGCCATTGTCCGAAACTTCGACGAGCAGGTAAGATTCCATGTCGTAAAAACTGACTTTCGAAGTGCCGCCTTCCCTGCCATATTTGATGGAATTGTGCAGCAGATTGATCAAAACCTGCCGGATATTTTCCTTGTCGGCACGGACGCGGAAGCCTTTGTTTGCGCCTTCTTTGTAAATCAGTCGGATATTTTTTTCGGCGGCGCGCATTTCGAGGTCTGAAAAAACTTCGTCGGTCAAGTTTTTCAGGTCGAATTCGCGGAGATCCAGCACCATTTGGCCGCTTTCCAATTTGTTGATGGTTTCGAGGTCTTCGACGATGTTTTGGAGGCGTTCAATGTTTTTCGCGGCGCGTTGAAGAAATGTGAGGTTTACTTCCGGGTCGTCCATTGCTCCGTCCAAAAGGGTGTGGATGTAACCTTGAATATTAAAAATCGGCGTTTTCAATTCGTGGGAAACATCGCCGATAAACCGGCGTCGGTAAACGGCCAATTCTTCAAGTGCTTCGATGTCTTTTTCGTGTTTTTCCGACCATTCGCCCACCTCGCGTTCGACGTCTTCCAAAATATTCCTGCCCATTTCCATTTTGTCGGCTTTGAAATCGCTGGGCAGTTTTTGGCGGTGGATGATTTTGTAAATCAATTTGATTTTTCGAAAAATGTAGTGCCGGATGAAAAAGAAGTTCGCCAAAAAATCCACCAAAAAAACAATGAAAAACATGGCAATCATGCCCCGCCACGAAAAAATTTGCATCGCACCGGCCGCTTCCAAAATTGCAATTGCGCACGTAATCAGAGCCGCCGAGGTCAATGCAGCCAAAAAGGAAAGTTCGCGTGGAGTCTGATTTTTGTACAATTTTTTAATGGAAAAAATGGAAAATATGGATTTGCAAATGGCAAAGGTGGGAAGTTTTTGCAAAACCACATGCCTTAAATCGTCGGATGCCAGCCGTTTAAAAGTCAAATTTGTAACCAATTCCTTTCATCGTTTTGATGTATTCCTCGCCCAGCCGCTCGCGCAATTTTCGGATGTGCACATCAATCGTCCGTGCCCCGACGATGACATCTGCGCCCCAAATTTTATCAAAAATTTCATCTCTGGTAAAAACTCGTCCCGGTTTTGAGGCCAACATCCACAAAATTTCAAATTCTTTCCGGGGCAGTTCAACGGTCTGGTCGCCGCGAAAAACCATGACTTTTTGTTTATCAATTACCAAATCGTGGATGCGGATTGCTTCGGTTTCGCCATCGTTCAAGCGGGTTTGACGGCGGAAAAGCGCATTTATCCGGCTCATCAAAACGCGTGGTTTGATCGGTTTGGTGATGTAATCGTCACCACCGACGTCGAGCGCGGTGATTTGCGAATAATCTTCGTCACGGGCGGTCAAAAAAGCAATCGGCGTGTCGTTGAAAGCTGGGTTGGCGCGCAGCAGTCGGCAAGTTTCGACGCCATCGAGTTCCGGCATCATGATATCGAGGAGGATCAAGTCGGGCTTTTCGGCATCGGCTGCGACCAGTGCTTGTTTTCCGTCAGGCGCGGTGACGACCGTGTAGCCTTCTTTTTTCAAATTGTATTTTAGAAAATCCAAAATATCCGGTTCGTCGTCCACAATCAGGATCTTTTTCGGCGATGCTTCCTTCATAAATTTTACTTTGATTTTTGGCAAAAGTAGAACGGTAGGGAAACGGGGTGGGGTGGAAAGGAGTTTAAATTTACATTAAGTTTTAGTCAGGTAGTGACTCAAAGTCACCGCCTGACTTGGTTACCACCCACAAATTATCCGCCCAAAATTCTCAAACCAAGTAATCCCCAAAATCGCTTTCACCGCCGAAAAATCTTTGCAAGCCTCTTCTCTTTTGTTTTGGCCGATGAAAATATTGCCACGATAATACAAAAACTCCGTGTTGTTCGGGTGCAAAACGAGTGCCTCGCTCAGTTTTTGAATCGCCTCGTCATCTTTTCCTTCTTCCAAACTCATCGCTTCGGCGGCCAGCAAAATGGCTTTGTCAAAATTTTCATTCACCGTTTTGCAAGTTTTGGCGTCCGATTTATAAACCACACGCAACGGAAAAGTGGTTGTCACCGATTTTCCCTCAAATTTTGCGGCCTGCCAAAGTCCCGTCGTTCGGTTGGCCAGACGAATGGCATTGAATTGAAAATCATCGCCTAAATTGTTGAAATCCAATTGGTTATCTATTTTGACCTTGCCGTTCGGGTACAAAACAAGCGACATTTCGACAATCCCAGTTTTGCAACTGTCCCGAAAATCGGGCGGGTAAATGGTGTGGTTGAGCACATATTTTGCCAACGAATCCACGCCGCCGCGAAAACCAGCCGCTTCGCTGACTTGCGTAAAAATCGTGTCGCCGGAGACGATATAATATGGTTTGGCTTCTTCCAATTTGAAACGGACGGGCAGCGTAATTTGGGTGCGGATATATTTTTCGCCCTGTTTTCCCGGCAGCCAACGCGCTCCCGCTTCGTTGAAGGCTTTCAAAACGCGCACGGCCTCGTCGCCGCAGCCGCCTCCGATGTCCCGCAAAATTTTTATTTGTGAAATTTGGCCGTCCAATTCCACCACAAATTGGGTGACGACCATGCCTTGAATGTTGTTTTTTTGTGCATCGGCTGGATACCGCACGTTTTGGGCGAGCAGACCCATGAATTTTTGCTCGGCACATTGCCGCGCCGAATCCAGGTTCCCGTCGTATCGACAACCTTTCATCAAAGGCATTGGCATAATTTCTGCCACGGGGTAAATTGTCGTGTCAGCAGTTGCGGGTTGCGAAAAAAGGGAAGAAGTGAAAATTGAAAAAAGCAGGAAAGTGAAATATCGCATGTTCAAAGATTTGGAGGGCAAAAGTAACTTTAAATGAAGTTTAGAAGGTTTAGTGGGGTTTAAAAAGGTTTAGTTGCTTGAAAATCACTAAACTAAACCTTCTAAACCGTTTAGGTAATGCCCTAAAAAAAGAAAGTCCTGCCTCATTTGGCAGGACTTTCACAACAAATTATAATCCCATGAACATTGTCGAAAGAAAGGTTTTCCAGAGTTTTTGGTGGTTTTTTAGCGGAGGTTAGAAATGCGAACAGTACCATTTTTGATTTTAATTGTAACTGTTTTACTCATTTGACCGCTATTTATTTTTGTGATGAACGAAACATTTTTGACAGTACAAAAGTGCAGCACGGTTTCGTTGGAAAAAAGAACAGATTTTTGAGGTTGTGAAGATGTAAAAATCAAAACCAAATATCCCTCGCTTACTGATTTTCAATGTTTTACGAAGAAAAATCCAAAAGGCTGTGTGAAAATTTTAGACCCGAAATCATTGAAAAATAAAGTAAAATAAATTTCATTTGAGTAAAAAATAGTCTTCGATACCATTTGAGAATCAAAAACTGTCTCTACTTTTGAGCCATTGAAATTGACAACAAATCTTACATTGTAATATTTTTAATCCACTTTATAATTGGCCTTTTGCCCGTTATAATCCCATGTGCATTCCGATAATGGAATAGAGGCTGGCCCGAAAAGGTCAGCCTTTTTTGTTTTTTAAACAATTCTGAATACAGAAAGTTGAAACGCCAACCCTTTGTGTTTAAAAAACAACAAGTACTTTTGTAAAAAAAATCAGCATGAAGAATCTCCTAATTATCGGTGCAGGCCGCTCCTCGACTGTTTTGATTGACTACATTTTGGAACAAGCCAAACAGCATGACTTTTTCGTCTCCGTTGCCGATGCGGATATCGAAGCCGCCCAATCCAAAATCAACAACCACCCGCGAGGCCGCGCACTTTGGTTGGATGCCTCGAAAGTCAACGACCGCCGCGACATTATTCAACGTCACGATGTCATCGTTTCGCTTTTGCCCCCGGCGATGCACTTGGATGTGGCGCAGGATTGCATCACTTTGGGAAAACACATGGTCACGGCGAGTTATGTCAGCAAGCAGATTTTTAGGCTTGGCGACGACGCTCGACTTCGTGCGCTCGTTTTTATGAACGAACTCGGCCTCGACCCCGGCATCGACCACATGTCGGCGATGCAGCGGATTCACCAAATCCAAAAACGCGGCGGCAAAATCACGGCATTTTATTCGTACACCGGCGGTTTGGTCGCGCCCGAAAGCGACGACAATCCGTGGCATTACAAATTCAGTTGGAATCCGCGCAACGTTGTTTTGGCTGGGCAAGGCACCGCGCAGTTTTTGGAAGAGGGAAAATTGAAATACATTCCGTACCGTCGCCTGTTTCGGCAGTACCGTTTGGTTGAAATTCCGGGCATGGGCGAGTACGAAGTTTACGCCAACCGCGATTCTTTGATGTACCGCGAGGCTTACGGTTTGCAAAATATCCAGACACTTTTTCGCGGCACGGTGCGGCACCGGGGATTTTGCGATGCTTGGAATGCGCTCGTCCGCATCGGTTTGACGGACGCGACCTTTCCCATCGTTGATTCTGACGATTTGACTTATCACGATTTAATGGAAGCCTTTTTAGGTATTTCACAGCACACAGGTTCTGTAAAAGATAGAATGGCCAAAATGCTCGAAACTGAGCCGGACAGCGAAATCATGAAAAAATTGGAGTGGCTCGGCCTGTTTTCAAAACGAAAAATCAAAGTCGAAAACGGCACGCCCGCGCTGATTTTGGAAAAATTGCTCCTCGAAAAATGGGCTTTGAAACCCCACGAAAAAGACATGATTATCATGCAGCACGTTTTCGAGTACGAAATCGGGAAGAAAAAGAAAAAACTCACCTCGACTCTCGTGATGAAAGGTCAGGACGGCACGCGCACCGCGATGTCGAAATTGGTCGGCCTGCCGCTCGGTATTTTTGTGAAATTATTGATGCAGGGAAAAATCTCGACTACCGGCGTGAACATTCCAACGATGCCCGAAGTTTACGAACCAGTGATGGCGGAACTCGAAGAATTTGGTGTGAAATTCGTCGAACAAGAATCGTAAAAAACGGATGGAGGAATGAAAAACGCCCGGCAAGTTGAACTCAACTTGCCGGGCGTTTTTTTATGGTTTTCGGGTATAATTGAACATCGTACCGATTGGCACACCAACCACCCCATTGGTTGCGAGGAAAGTCACACTGAAATAATTATGGCCGTTGAAAACGAGGTTGTATTTTTCATAAATGCCTGTATTTGTATCAATTTGGGTGATAATGCCCTGCGAAATCGTCCAAGTCACCGTCGAAGTTGAAAACAAAATCCCGTTCAAAAACGACTGCCCGAAACCCGTCCCGTTGCCGTAAAAAGATGCAAAACTGCTGATGTACGAACCTTCGTACAAAAAAGAACACTCCCAATTTCCCACAATATTTTGCGCCATCAAACCATCCGAAACGGCCGTAAAATTGACGGTCTCCCCATTTCCAGTGTCCTGAAAAGTGCGCGGTTCTGATTTTTCAGGGTTCGATTTTTGATTGGCCGGAAGGTTTTTTTCGGGGCTGGGTGGCATGAATTTTTTCTCCGACGGTTGCGTTTCGGGCTGCTCGGTTTCACGCTGGTCAGTGATTTTATTAAAATTTTCCTGCGAATTTTTCCAGCCATTTGCAATCGCCTCGGCGCGGGCGCGGGCGGGCGGGTGGGTGGTCGTTTCGCCTTGTGTTTGCAACATTTCGATGCCAGCCTGCGCCTCGGTGAGCGTCGCGCCGAGCACAAAAAGCACACCTCCGGCAAATTTATCGGCCTCCAATTCCATCCGTTTTCTGGCTTTCGGGTCGGTGCTTTCGATGTCGTGGTTGTTCAAATGATGGCCGATTTCGTGCGCCAACACACAATACGCCGCCCATTTTGTGCGCGATTCCTTTTTAAATTGCTCCAAAAACGTGGTCGAATACAAAATATAACGATCGCGGCCACGAACGGTAGCCAGCGCGTTTTTGCAATCCGCCGATTTGACCACGAAATTTTGGGCAAGGTTGACCGATTTCACGATTTTTCCAACAATCTGATTGGCCTCGCCGGAAGCCTCGAAGGCGTAAAATTCGGTCTGCTGTTCCTCGCCGTCGAAATTGCAGGAATGTTTGATTTCGAGGAGGTCTTGGGCTGGCAGAGTTATGGCCAACGCAAAAAATACGAGTGGGAAGATGTGTTTTTTCATTGTGATTTATTTTTAGGCTCAATTATGATTCAAGTTGCTGATTTCAGAAGGTGCGTGGCACCTAAATATTTGTAGCAAACGAGTAAAAACATTTCTTAAAGGTGCGTAGCACCGAGATATTTACATCCAAATATTGCGGTGCTACGCACCTCTTTTGTTTGATAATCAATGCTTTCTACCAATATTTAGATGCTACGCACCTTTGAAAACTGCAATTTGAAATCATAATTGCCTATTTTATTTACTGGCTTCTTGCAAGCAATCTTTCGCAAAACTAAGATTTGGGTCAATTTTCAAACCCTTTTCCAACCAAACAATCGCCTCGGTTTTTTTGCCCAATTTGACGAGCGAGCAACCTTTCCGACCATAATTATTGGCATATTTCGGGTCGAGTTCAATCGCTTTTTCAAAGTCCAAAATCGCCCCCGCGTGCTGCCCGAGCAGTTGTTTCGTGTAACCCCGGTTGCAAAAAGCCATCGAATAATTTGGCCGCACCGCAATCGCTTTGTCAAAATCCTCGATTGCCTCGCGGTGCTGCCCAAAAACGTTTTTTGCATAACCCCGATTGTTGTAGGCATCCGCGTTTTTCGGGTCAAGTTCAATGGCTTTTGTGTAGATTTCTATCTTTTTTTTGAAATCCGTCTCCCGAAAACCCTTTTCCAACAACTCTTTGGACTTTGCTTTTTTGGGTGCGGTGGCATCTTCGGTTTCAATTTTTTGGTTCTGCAAACTCGTTTTTTGCCCCTGTTTCCAGCCCGAAGTTACATAATCCAACCGGGAATTTCGGTTTGGGAAAAGCGCAAATTCACCATCCTGAATGTAAAATTTGATGCCGACCTGCGTTTGTTCGAGCGTCGCATTCATCCGAAACATGACTTCGGCGGCAAATCTGTCGGTCGCCAATTCCTGTTCTTTGCAAGTTTTTGGATTTTGACAATCCAAATGATGCCCAAGTAAATGATGGCAAATTTCATGGGTCAACAAAAAATATGCTGCCCATTTTGTCCTCGCATCTTGTTTAAATTTTTCCAAAAACACATAATTGATCAAAATGTAGCGGTCGCTACCGCTTTCGCAGGCCACCACCGTTTTGCAATCTGCCGATTTGACCATGAAATTTTGGTCAATCCCGGCCGCTTTCACAATTTCACCGACAATCTGCTCAGCCTCGGCGGATGGATTAAAAACATTGAATTCCGGCTGCTGCGCCGCGCCGTCGAAATTGCAGAAATGTTTGATTTCGAGGCGTTGCTGGGCTTGGAGGATTGAAAAAAGATTAAAAAAAGCGAGCGTGATGATGGATTTTTTCATTGCGTGTTGGTGTGGATGAATTTAAAATTTATGGTAATTTTTATGGGGCTTTTTTCAAATTTCATTGACCAAACCCAAAGCCGCCAAACAAATCCGATTGTATTCTTTTCGCGAATCGCGCTCGTCGGAAGTGCCCAAATCCGTTTCCCGGCGCAGCGTTTTGAGTTGATTTTTCAACAAAAATAAGTCGTTCAGCCGGTCGGTCGCCGCATTTTTTGCCTTCATTTTTTCTTCCAAAAAATCCAGCATTTCAGGCATTTCGGCGGCGACAAAAAATTCGAGGGCGCGGCTGCGGTCGATTTGTCCGGCAGATTTTGCATCGGCCAATTGTTTTTCGGCATGGCCGCGCAGGATGTTTTCGTTTGGCTGGAAAATGCTGTCTTTTTTGAAAAACAAAACTGCCAGCAAGCCGACCACCAAAATTTGCAGCGGCAACAAAAATCGGTACGACTCCGCAAAACCCTCGGCCAAACTTTTCCCGGACGAACCGCTCGAAATCCCGGCCAGCGAAACCAGCACAAAAACCAGGAAAAAAGCGACCAGCCCGTCCACTGCCCAAAATGCCCATTTCAAAATGGCTTTTCCCATGTTGGTTTTGTAAAAAGTAGCGGCCAACAAAATCAGCAGCCCCGGCAAAATTTGGGTAAAAATCCAAAGCCACGCGGCGGTTTCCAGGCCTTCGTATTTGCCGACATTGAATTCAAAAAAGAAAAAAAATAGCAGCAACGCCGAAAAAATCAGCCAAATGGCCAACAGTTTTTTGCGGACTTCGGAAAGCAGAAGGAGCATTTTTAAGAATGAATTTCGAATCAGAATTTTCAGGATTTTTGAATTTTCAGAATACGACCAATTCTGAAAATCCTAAAATCCTGAAAATTCTGATTCCGACAGGAAATGAAAATTTAGCGCAGCCAAAAATCCAGCCCGATTTTTTCCAAATGTTTCCGGGCATCGAGTTGGCAGGGGCAATTTTGGCGAGGTTGGTGGTTGGTTTCCGGCACTTCAAATTCATAAACCAAAAAATCCACCGCAAAATCCGGGTCGAACGGAATAGCGGCCACGCCTTTTGGCAAACGGTTCACGCCTTGACTGACCCAACTTTTGGCTGCTTCTTTTGAAATAAGTTTTTGTCCACTGTTAAAATTTGCCTTCGTGACCAGCACCACCAAAATCCGCAAAAAAGCTTTTTGTGGGTAAAGCATTTTTTTAAAATAATTCAACGAAAATGAAAAGGATTCGCCCACCGGCAGTTCCGTCCAGCGCGTCCGGCTGTCCCAAAAAATAGAGCCATCTGCTTGATACTGTTCGATTTGCGTCACCACCGCAAAACCACCGGGCACGGACAAAAACCGGTACGGGTAATATTTTTTGTCAAATTCACGGCTGATTTTTTTGCCCAAATCGCCCAAAGTTTGGCAATCGTAAAAGGCGTTGCGCGACAATTCCACATTTTGATAACAATCTGGCGGCGGAAACGGGAAGGCTGCTTTTTGAAAATTTTCCCACGAACGGTCGTCGTCCCACGCCACGCTTGTGATTCTCAGTGATTTATCCGCTTTTTTAAAACCCTCGGCAATGGCTTCCGGACGGTTCGACGACGACGAAAAAACGCCCTCGGTTTTCAGCGAAACGATGACATTTCCAATCGGAATATTTCGCATGCCGAGCACAAAACCCATGAAAGCATCGGCCTCGCGCTCCTCGATTTCGCTGCGGTCGGCGGCAAATCGGTGCAAATTGACGTGGTGCCCGATTTCGTGGGCGATGCTAGCGTAGGCCATCAACCGGGTTGATTTTTCCAAAAAATCCTGGCTCCAAAGCAAAACGCGCCGCTCGCCATCCAAAACAGCCGAGACATTTTCAACATTTGCCTGAATCAAAGTGAAATTTTGTTCCAAATCGCCGCCCGCTGCCAAAATATCGGCCACCAGATTGGGCATGACTTCCACGTTGGTTCGGAAAGAATAGAGTTCTTCTTCCGGCACGGTCGTGTGAAAAATGCAGCGGTTGGCGAGGTTGATTTCGAGCAATTCTTGCGCCGGGGCGGCGAAATTGACTCCGAAAATTAATAAAATCGGGATGGAAAATCGGTGGAGCATTTTTGTGGATGATTGTTTGTCCACAAAAGTAAATTGGATTTGTGATTTTTGGGTCTCTCTTGATCGGGTTAGCCGAAAAGAAGAGGGAGTTTTCCTTTTTCAGAAGTTTGGGGTAGAGTGTGGAGAGTGTACTAAAAAAGCCGCAGCCGTGATCACGCTGCGGCTTTTTTTTTTCAAAATTGCTGTCCACAGTCTTCAGACTGTCGGACGATTTTCATGCGGACTTTGTCCGCTGTTTTTGGGTTGCGGACAAAGTCCGCTCGAAAATCGTCCTGCAGTCTGAAGACTGCGGACAGCAGGGTAAAAAGTTAGGTGAAAAATTTTTTGCTCAAAAGTATTTATTTCCAACAAAAAAGCCGCAACCAAAATCAGGCTACGGCTTTTCCCAAATCCAAAATCGCAAATCAAAAATCCCAAATCAAATCACCTCCACCCACTTCCCCATCGTCCCCCCCGAAATCCGGTTATCGTACATCGCTTCGCAACTCACCCCCGGCAAAAAATACCGCCCGCCGTAGGCCGCGTTCAGTTGGATCCGGTACGTCCGTTTGTTCGCCAGATTGCCCGACGCGGCGTACCTCGGCAGGTCAAAATAAGTCATCACCCGGTCGTCGCGGATGTCTTGATAATCGAGCGGGTCGGACGCTCCGGCGGCGATTCCTGTCATCCGGGCGTTCATGATTTCCCAGCCGGACGGGAAAATTTGCGTCAGCGCGAGTTCATTAAAATCGAACCAAAAATCGCCCGTCCGCGTCACCGTGACCTCTGCCGTGAAGTCGGTTCCCTGCTGCAATTTATTGACATCCAACGAGTTGCCTTTGCCGTCCACATATTTTACGTCCACCGAAATGTTTTTGGCGAAAGCCACCGCAGGGCTTTCCGTCGGTTGCCCTGAGTAAATTAACCGTGCAAAAAGTTGACCGCCCGACTTGTTTTGGACTGAAATTTTTCGGTCAAAACCAGCCATGTTTTCCAGCGGCAACATGAAAATCGCCTTGTCCATCGTGTAATTTTTCGAGCCATTTCCACCCACCGAAACTGCAATTTCCGCCGATTTTCCACCCAAATTTTTCTGGGCAAATTTTGAAATCGCCCGCAGCCCTGTTGCCAAAGTTTGGGTTGAATACCAGCCTGCCGTTTGCCCAATTTTTTCTGCCAAATTTCGACAAGTCGCCATCGCCGCCGCGTCGCCGAGCATCGTTTGCGTTTCCAAAAGCAAAGCCAAATCGCGGTCGTTCGAACCATAAGTATAGCCGTACCAATCGTAATTCCAGTTGCGCGACTGATTGTTTGAAGCCAAAATTTCGCGTGCAACTTCCGGTTTTCCAGCCGCAGCATAGGCCGCAGCGAGCAGCGAATTGGTATTTTGAAAACGGTTTTTCGTCTCGCGGAGGCGGTTCATCGAGCCGAGTTCCGGCTTGCCGGCCATCGCCAAAGTGTACAAACGGTAGGCATGGGAATTTTCAGAATCGTAATATTGCCAACGATTGTTCGCGTTTTCGCGTTGGTTCCAGACTTTTGAAGTGGCAATTTGATATTTTTCCCAACGTTCCAAAATCTGTGGCGGCACGGCAAAACCCTTGTTTTTTGCCTCCAACATGAAATGCCCGACATAACTCGAACACCAATCCGAGGGCTCGTAATCGCCCGGCCAATACCCAAAACCGCCCGACGAAGTCTGGAAACTTTGGATTTTTGAAATGGCAGCAGCGACGTTTTTTTGCACGTCCGCTTTTTGTTTTTCGGTCAGCGGGGCAATCATGTCAACGTAAAGTTGTGGGAACGCGCCGCTCGTCGTTTGCTCGATGCAGCCGTGCGGATATTGAATCAAATATTCCAAATGCCGCGACAAATTCAACGGCGGAATGCTCGAAACTTCCAAAGTCGCAGATTTTATTTCAGAAAAACGGTTCAGTGCAAAATCCCAATTTTGGCTTGCCCCGGCGGCCATCGTGCCTTCCGAAATCAATGTAACCGACGGGTTTGGGTTTCTGATTACAATTTCAATCTCCTCGCTGACCGATTCGCCGCCGCCATTTCCAGTGATTTTGAACTTCGCCGCGCCCGTTTTCGACCCAACTTTGATGTCAAAATAAGCCATTTTATCGCCCGGTTGGTCGAACGCCAAATTTTGAGAACGGCTCACCAACTGCACCAAACCTGAACTTTCCGAAACCGAAATCGCAGCAGATTTCACTTTATTTTCCATCGCAAAAACATTGACGGGCAGCCGCAGCGTCTCGCCGGGGCCCAAAACGCGCGGCAACGTCGGCAAAATCATCAAAGGTTGGCGCACCGGACAGGTTTTTTCAGCCGAGCCGTAGGCATTTTTTCCTTTGATATTTGGCGCGGAAAAAACGGCCATCACCCGAACCGAACCGACATAATTTTCAATTTTCAAGGTGTGTTTTGCCGTTTCGCCTTTTTTCAAAAGGAACGGACCGAGGTGTTTTACCACCGGTTTGAAACGGTTAACCTGCGCCCCGGCTTTCGATTTTTGGTTGATGCCGTCGCCGCCGACTGCCAGCAAACGCCCCATTTCCGCGCCAAAAGCACCCAAAACATAGTCATAAACGTCCCAAGTTTTCACGCCGAGCGCCTCGCGGGCAAAAAAAGCATCCCAAGGATTTGGCGTTTTGAACCGCGTCAAATCCAGCAAACCTTCGTCCACAATCGCCAAAGTATAGGCCGCCGACTTGCCCGTTTTTTCAGAAACGGCCACCGAAAAATTGTCGCCCGGTTTCAAAACATCGGGCATCGCAATTTGCGGTTCGAGGCGCGTCACCGGGTTTTCAACGGCCACCGGAACGACGCCGTACATCCGAATCGGCAGGTCGTTTTTGGTCTGCGCGTGCGGTTGGAACAGGCTGACGTGCGCGTAAACCGTCGGCACCATCGTCTCGTCCACCCGAAATTTCATCAAATTATCGCCCGCTTTTGCCTCTTTCCAAAAATGGTCAACCACGCGGTCGCCCGTTTCGAGGGTCACCAAAATCCGTCCGTTTTCGCTCGCCGGGACTTTCAATGTTACCTCGTCGCCCACGTTGTACTTTTGTTTATCTGTTGAAAATGGCAACATCGCCGCCGCGTTTCGGCTCGCCATGTCCTGCCCGCCGTTGTTTTCAGGCCAGCCAGACCAGAAAAAATCACCTGCGACGTGCGATTTTTCAGTGCCGTCCGTCGCATCGGTCGCCCGGACGAGGTACCTGCCCCAGTCGGCGGGTTTGACTTTCCAAGTCGCTTCGCCCTTCGCATTTGTGGTCAAAGTCGTGCGTTCTTTGGCATTGACATGGGTCGCGGAATTGAACTGCCCGACGTTGTCGTACTCGTCCGAATCCCACCACCAACGCCAGTCGCAACGGTACAAGCCAACTTCTAACTTCCTGTTTGCCAATGGTTTACCTGATTTATCGACGGCCAAAAATTTAATTTCAGAGCCATTTTCCTTGTCCACTTGCTTGTTTCCCCACTGGTCTTTTGCCATTGAAATCCCCAAAAAAGTTGCGTACGGCCAGTAATCCATCGCAAAATTATCGGTCGAAAAATCGCCGCTTTTTTCAAAAACGCGCGTCCGAAAATTGGCAATCAACTTGCCCGGCGCGGGATTTTCAGTTGAAATAATTGCCGGAACGCTGGCCGTGCCGTTGCCGTCCAAATTTCCCTCAAAAACAACCTGCGGCTCGCTCGAAAATTTCCGCGCCGGGTCGTCAAAAACATAATCTGGGTAATTTTTAAACTCGGTTTTCACCGAACGAACCTGCAATTCGACCCGTGCTTTCAAATCGCGGGCAATCAAACCGGTCAGCCAAGTCGAAGAAAGACGGCCAGAAAGTGAGGCATCCGCCGCCGAAAGTTCGGTGCGCCCAAAATCCAATTTGATTTTCAAACGGTTCGGTTTGACCGTTTCGACTTTGATGATTTCCGAAAATTTCGCGCCGCCCGCCGCGACTTTTGCCATCCAATTTCCGGTCGGAGCGTCCGCGCGCGTCGCCAAATGAAAAGCGTAAACCCCGCCGACGGGCTGCGCGTTGACCAATTTTGCCTGCAAAGTGCCTTTTGGGTCAGTCAATTCAAACGAAACCGGGTGGTTTTGCGGCAAATTTCCAGTCAAATCTTCCAAAACAAAATTCAAAAACATCGAATCGCCCGGCCGCCAAACGCCCCGCTCGCCGTACAAATATCCTTTCAAACCGCGTTGCGTTTCGACGCCCGCGACATCGAAACGGCTGAGACTCAACGAGTTGCCGTCCTGCAATTTCAAATAACCGCGCCGGTCGCCTTTCGTGGCCACGACAACCCAGGCCGCGTCCGGCAATTTTTCGATGGTCATTGAGCCGTTGCCGTCGGTCGAGGTTTTGATGATTTCTTGATTTTGAAAATTGTAAAATTTTAGGTCAACATTCGACACCGGTTCGGTCGTGTTCAAATCCGTCGCGGCGACAAACCACGAGCCGTCGCGCCCCATTTTTGCCGTCAAACCGAGGTCGGAAGTGAAGGCATTTCGGCTGACAAAATGGTCTTGGTTGTAATATTCGCGTTTGCACGGGTTGTCGCGGTTCGTCCAAGAATAAGCCCCCGCGTCGTTTTCGTCTTCGGAATATCTGATGTGATTTTCATTAAAATAAATGCCAGAATAACCGCCAAAAATGGACTGCAAATTCCCAAATTCATCGGTCTGCCCGAGCCGTGCGAGTTCGTCGTCCTCTGAAAAAGTGCCGTCGGTTGGGCACGTTTGCGAAGTGTAGCCGTGCCGGAACGCCAACCGGATTTGGTAAATCGCGGACGGGTCGGCGTTCACAACATCCTGTAAATCAAGGCCGTAACGCATCCACGTTCCCGATTTTGCCGTCGGGTCGAGGTCGTTCAAACTGATTTTTTTTTGTAAAATAATTTTGCCGACGCGTTCCAATTCCTGCGAGCCTTCCAAATCGTTGACCTGCAAAAA
This sequence comes from Saprospirales bacterium, assembly GCA_031398055.1. Classification (GTDB taxonomy): domain Bacteria; phylum Bacteroidota; class Bacteroidia; order Chitinophagales; family Saprospiraceae; genus M3007. The sequence continues at coordinate 53,080 of JANNMS010000034.1, forward strand.
CTGCAAAATATTGGAGTTGAAAATTTTAAAAACCTCGACATCCACCGCGTCCAAACCCACGGCTTCGAACGGAAAAACGACGCGACCCTCGGCATTTTTTGGAATAATCGCCCCGCGACCGACGAGCCGGACGGCAGGTTTCATATTTTCAAAATGGACTGGCCAATCGCTGCGCCCGGTCATCGCCGCGCCCGCCGTGTTTTTGATTCCGGCCTCGACTTGCAAATTGTAATTTCCAGAAATATTGGTCGGCGGAAACAACCGTACAAAATTTCCGTCCACCGTAAATTGGGACGCGCCGGTGTAGCCTTGCAAATTTATCAAGCCCTGCAAATTCTGCGTCGCCGAAATCGGGTCTGAAAAATTGATAATCACCACCGGATTTCCCGAATTTTCGACGCGCACGCCGATAACTGTAAACTCGCCCAAACTCGGCACGACGACCTCTTGATTTCCGGAAATTTCTAAATCCAGCGGCTTGCCAGACCAATTCAAAACCACTTTTGAACGCACATTTCCCCGCTCGATTCCCTCCGCCCGAAACGCGTGCCGCGTGCCGCCGTCGAGATGCGACCAATTGATTTTCAACGGTTTACCATCTTGCGCGGCGGTCAAAAGTTTTTCCGCATCGTCATTTGAAACCGCGTCGGACGTTCGGACAAAACCCAGAACTTGCTGTTTTTTGGCATCGTCCCCAGTCTCCTGCGCGAGGCCTTCGACCACGACTTCAAAAGCCAACGAACGGATTGAAAACTCAAAATCGAAGGTTTTGAACTCCAATTTTGCCCCCGGAAAAAGTTTGGCGAGGTTCACCGAGGCGTTGAATTTTTTGCCAAAAAGCCACTGCATTTTGGCCGTAAAAACGAGGGTGGATTCGTCTTTCCAAACCGCTGTGCCGGAAACGGATGGCGAAATTTCAAAAATTCCCGCCGCGACGGGCTGCCCAACTTGGTCTTTTCCAACCACATTTTGGGTAAAACGCACGGTCACCACGTCGTTCACGCCAATCGCGCCGGACGAATAGGCATAGATGTACTTCGAGATTTCGGAGTAGTACGCCTCGTTTTTGGGGATTTTTTTGCAAGAAGTAAAGGTGAAAAGGGAAAAAAGCAGGCAACCGAGCACGGTCGCGGCGAGGAAAGGCAATGGCTTTCTCATTTTTGGTCAACGTTTGAATTTTTGGAAAAGGATTGGATTTTTTCACCACATAGACACATCAGAAAACATAAGTTTTTATTGATTTTCATTTTTTCAAACTTATGTTTTCTAATGTGCCTCTGTGGTTGAGTGGCCGAAAGTTAAAGGAATCTTAACCAAACGGGCGGCAAGAAAACGTGGGATTTTTTGGGAATGATGTGTTTTTTGGAGAAATATTTTTGAAAAACGGGCAGTTTGGATTGATGCACGTCGTTGTTTTACCTTTGATAAAAATTCACGTTTCTGAGACAATCAAACCCGCCACATTTCAGTTTTGATACCAACTCCACACATCCTGTGAACTTGCACAAACACCATAATTTATCTTCAAAAATGAAAAGTTACCTGTTGCTTTTAATCCTGTTTCTCTCCTCGATTTCGCTGCGTGCCCAGATGGAACGCACTGTGTATCAATCGTTTGAGATCGATACGGCGAAGACAATCGCTTTAAAAGTGGTCGGCGAATACGAACTTCAAGCTTGGGCTGGCAACTCGGTTTTGACCGAAACCAACATCCAAATTTGGAAAGCATCGCCGCGCATCCTCGATTATTTTATCGAAAAAGGCAGGTATGAATTCTTGCAAGAATCGTCGCCGGATGCCACTTATTTGTCATCGCGTTTCATGGAAAGGCAGCCTATCAAAACGAAAGACGGCGAATGCGTTGAAATTATCAAAGTGAAAATTTTTGTTCCCGACACTTTTGAATGGCTGCCAGACGGCAAAAATTTCTTGACCAAAAAACCAGTCCCGGTCGAAAAACCGGACTAAAAAATTGATTTTTCAAAAGGACGGGACGGCTCAAAAAGTCGTCCCGTTCGTTTTTTACTTTTTAAAATTTCAAAGAATGAAAACCATTTTTCACATTTTTTTCCTCCTGTTTTTGATTTCAAATTTTGGCTGCGGCGGTGCACCCAAAAAAACCGAAACCGCTTCCGAAAAAAACGACGGCATAGACATGACCACCCCGCGCCCCGCTCCGACAAAACCCGAAGCATACCTTTATTGGATAACTTTGGACAAATTTAGGCTCCGAGACCAACCAAATCAGAGCGGAAAAGTGGTGCACCAATTTATCTGGGGCGAATTTGTGGAAGGCACGGGCAAAATTTCCCCGAAAAAAGAAACGGTCGAAATCGGCGGAATCCCGTTCGACGACCACTGGTTCGAGGTCGTTTCGACCACGCCGGAGCAAAAAAAGGGTTGGATTTTTGGTGGCGGTGCGCTGCGGGTTTATGCCGGGACGCGGACGGTGTCGCCTGATTTGGGCAAATTGAGCCAGTTTTCGATGTTTTTGAAAAAATTGGACACCAAAAAATGGGACTCCGGCAAAGCGGCTTGGGATTATGTAAAAACCAATTTTGGCGAAAGCCGGGGCACGTTGGCCGATGCGGTTTTCCTGATTTTGGAAAATTATTTGTCGCAAATTGAAATGAAAAATATGTCGCTCAACCTCACCGAAAAAGTAAATCCGACCGACGACGACTGGATTCCAATCATGGAAGGCTCGTTCGACATGAACAAAACGCCAATTACCAAACAATTGGATGCTGCCGGTTTTCGGATTGACGCGACCGAGGGTTCGGTCATGGCATTGCCGGATTTGCGGAAAATGAAGGAATTTTTTGTCCAAAAAGTCACGCCGCCGATGAAAACGTACCTCGAACAAATCACCCGCGAACAAGATGAAAATGAAACAGAAGACGCTGGAATCACTATCGCGTTGAGTGAATTGGCCCACCGCGCCGTTTTTTGGGAGGTTTTCAATGGCGACCACCCGTATTTTTCACAATGGGAAATTGCCCAAAATTATGAAAAATGGAAACGCTGGATGTGCATCGTTGGCATGGACAACACGCCCGTTTTTGATTACGAAACTGGCGGTGTTTCGCCTGATTTTCGGAAATTGTGGGACTCGATTTTGGTGAAATACCCGGGCACGCAGTTGGCAAAAAAAGTGAAAGAATTCAACGATTTGATTGCTGCGGAAGGTGGGAAACGGACGAAAAAAGTGGAGGATTGGATGGCGAAATTAGCAGAGGAGGTGAATTGATTTTTGCGTCATAAAGTCTTTTTTAAAACCACAAAGGCACATTAGAAAACCAGGTCAAACGCATTAAAATTTCAAAAACCCGTAGGGTTGGCATTTTAGTAGAAAACAAGGTTAATCAAGCAGGGAAATGCCGTAGGCATGGCATTTTATCCGTGAATGTTGCTGCCAAAATGCCATGCCTACGGCATTT
>JANNMS010000065.1:0-1690 GCA_031398055.1 Saprospirales bacterium
TTCAATGTGGCGCGCAGGACTGTTGCTAAATCCCGATATTTGTTGCAGATTCCGGTGGCGGATTGGCGAAGAGAGGTTTAGGAGGTCGAAATTTATGTCGACCACAACTGGGACTAAATAAATTTCGACCTCCAAAAAAAACAAATGAAAAAAATACTGATCATCGACGACGAGGCAGACATCTGCATGCTGCTCAAAAGATTTCTTTCCAAAAAAGATTTCCAGGTGGAATATGCCACCGAGGCAGCGGCTGGTCTGGAACTTTTGGACACCTTCCTGCCCAACTTGGTTTTGTGCGATTTTCGGCTCGGCAAGGTCGATGGCCGCGAAGTTTTGGTAAAAATAAAAGAGAAATTTCCGCACCTGCCGGTCATCATCATGACTGGTTATTCCGACATCAAAATCGCAATCGACGTGATGAAACTCGGCGCGTTCGATTATTTGACGAAGCCGCTTTTTCCCGACGAAATTTTTCACATCATCCAAAAAGCACTCGCCGCCGCTGCCGATCTCGCCTTAGGCGAGACTGAAAAAACCGACGACGACGAACCCCAAAAACCAGCCGACGAGGCCAAAAAACCGCGCAGCCGAAAGTCGAATTTGCCCACCGGCGAGCGCAGTATTTTTGGGACGAGCCCCATTTCCCAGCATTTGATCAAGCAAATTGCCTTGGTCGCGCCGACGAATTACAGCGTCATTATTTATGGTGAAAGCGGTTCTGGAAAAGAGGTCGTTGCCCGCGAAATCCACCGGCAAAGCAAGCGCGCCGACAAACTTTTTATCGCCATGGATTGCGGCGCGATTTCGCCACAACTGGCCGGGAGCGAACTTTTTGGCCACGAAAAAGGCTCGTTCACGGGTGCGCTCGACCAAAAAATCGGGCATTTTGAGTTGGCGAACGGTGGCACTTTGTTTTTGGACGAGGTCGGAAATTTGTCCTACGACGTTCAAATTTCATTGTTGCGGGTCGTGCAGGAACGAAAACTGCGGCGAATCGGCGGCAATAAAGAAGTCGAAATTGATGTGCGAATCATCGTGGCGAGCAACGAAAAACTGTGGGAAGCGAGCCGCAGCGGCAAATTCCGGGAAGACCTTTTTCACCGTTTCAACGAATTCAGCATCGATGTGCCGCCGCTGCGCGAACGCCGCGAGGATATTTTGATGTACGCACACTACTTTTTGAATTTGACGAACGCCGAGTTGGGGAAAAATGTGGCAGATTTTGCCCAAGATGTGCAAGATTTGTTCTTCACTTATCCGTGGTACGGCAATTTGAGGGAATTAAAAAATGTGATGAAACGAGCCACGCTTTTGTGCGACAGCACGGAAATAAAAATGAAACACCTCCCTTTTGAAATCACGAATTACGACAAGGTTTTTTTCACCGAAAAAGCCGAAACCGTTGCTCGGCAAGAACCCCAGCAAACAGTCGAAACGCCCCGCGCCGCGCCAGCAAAAACCCCCATCAGCCTAAAATCCGCCTCGATGGAAGCCGAAAGCGAGATGATTTTGAAGGCACTCCAACAGACCAATTTTAATAAAAGCAAGGCCGCCGAACTATTAAATATCGACCGAAAGACGCTTTACAATAAAATCAAGTTCTATAATTTGTGATTGGTTGGAGGTCGGAATTTATTAAGACCAAGCGTGGTCGGGATTAAATACGACCTCCAATTACCCAAAAAAGTGG
>JANNMS010000099.1:0-18027 GCA_031398055.1 Saprospirales bacterium
TTTATGTAAAAACTCGCGCCTGAAAACATAAAATCCCTTCGGGATTTGAGGAAAATGCCCTTGCTCTGAGCTATAAACATAGATTCCCTTCGGGAATGGATTTTAATGCGTTTGACCTGCCTCGTTTTCAATAATCCGAAGTAATCAACAAATTGACATCCGTACTTTTCAAATGAAAACGCCTGCCGAGATAATCATTCGTCAAACTTCCTTTGTAAATATAAATGCCGTGCCGCAGCCCAAAATCGGAGGTAATTAAATTGACAATGCCCGCCGCGCCTTCCGATTTCAATAAAATCGAAGTCAAAATATTGCTGATGGCTTCCGACGCGGTGCGGGCAATCCGCGACGCGATGTTCGGCACACAATAATGGATAACGCCGTGTTTTACAAAAGTCGGGCGGTCGAGCGAGGTCATTTCAGAGGTTTCAAAACAGCCGCCCTGGTCGATGCTCACGTCAACGATGACTGCGCCATTTTTCATTTTTTGCACCATTTCTTCGGAAACGATGATCGGCGAACGGCCTTTTTTGGAATGGACCGCGCCGATAGCCACGTCGGCAGAAATCAATTCAAATTCGAGGTGTTTTGGGTTCAAAACAGAGGTGTGGAGTTGCCGCCCGACCTGATTTTGGAGCCGCATCAATTTGTGGATATTGTCATCAAAAATACGGACTTCTGCACCGAGACCGAGGGCGGTGCGGGTCGCAAATTCAGCCACGACGCCCGCGCCCAAAATGATGATTTTCGCTGGCGGCACGCCCGCGATGCCGCCGAGCAGCAAACCTTGCCCGCCGCGGTCGGACGAAAGCAAATCGGCAGCAATCAAAATGGAACTGTTCCCCGCGATTTCGGACATCGCCCGGACGATGGGGAAAATGTGGGAATCTTCGTCGCGGATGTATTCCATCGCCAGGGCGATGATGCGTTTTTTTTGCATCGCCACGATATAATCGGCATTGATAATTGGCAAAGTGATGGGCGAAATCAGGACTTGGTTGGGGCGCATCAACTCGATTTCGTCGAGGCGCGGCGGGGCGGTTTTTAACAAAACATCTGCCTCGAACACCGTCTTTCGGTCGTGGACGATTTCCGCGCCGCTTTCCGAATATTCTAAATCGGTGAATTTTGCGCGGTCGCCAGCCCCGGCGTGTACCAAAACGCGGTGGCCATTATTGACCAAAGATTTGACGGAATGCGGGGCGAGTGCGACGCGGTTTTCCTGCAAAGATTTTTCGCGGGGGATGCCGATGCACATTTTTTGCCGCCGGAGTGGGACTTCGAGCATTTCGGTTTGTGGGATGGCGCGAGGATGGGCGGCGGTTAGCGTTTCCATAAAAACAGTATATTTTGGTTGGAAATTAGGGGTTTTGAAGTTGTCGTTCTTCTTCATCCCATTCAGCAAGCATTTCACGAGCAGTTTGCAACTTGATTTTTCCCTGCAAATGCAGTTGAATTAGTCCAAACGATTCCTTCAAATCGTCCACAATTGCTTGCTCCTCGGCAGTCAATTCTTCCTTTTTTGGATTGGAAATGTGCGGCATTTTGCAAAATTTTTCAATTTGAAAGTTCAAAATTAGTCAACGTTCACCTGCCGTTTATTTTTCGAAAGGATTTTGATTTCAATTTTTACAAAACCGTCCGGCAAAATGGGTTCGATAATTTGCGGCCATTCGATGAAAACAAAACTTTCGTCTTCCAAAAAATCCTCGATTCCGATGTCGAGTGCCTCTTCCAAACTTTTCAAACGGTACAAATCCAAGTGCCGGACGGTGCCTTTTTCATTTCCATTTTGAAAAAAATATTCGTTGACCAATGAAAATGTGGGGCTGGCGGTGTTGCCTTCGACGCCCAAAAATTGGCAGAAAAATTTGACGAAAGTCGTTTTTCCCGCGCCCATTTCGCCGTACAAAAGTGCTTTTCGTCGCCCGGCGAATTGGGCAAAAATTTCGGGCATCGCGGCCTGCATCGCTGCTAAATTGTTGAAAATGAAAACTTTGGAAACTGTGGATTGCATTTGAATAAATAAAAATTCCCTACTTTTTCTCTTAAAAAGAGTTGAATTTTTCAATTCCCCACCTTGCCATTCCGTAGGAATCTGCCCAAGTTTTGACCTCGATTTTGATTTTCAACTGATTGTTTTTTTTAAAATTTTGGAAAAACTTGGGCAGATTCCTACGGAATGACAAGGTGGGGAATTGAAAAATTCAACCTTTTTTGAAAACAAAGTAGATTTAAAAGTGGGGCAAATTACTCGAATCAATTTTTCCCGGAAAAAATCGCACTGAAATTTTGGGGAAAATTTTAAATCTAATTTGAAACGGGTCATCTGTTTTGTTACCTTCGCGCCCGTTTTCGCAAAAAGGCAACTTTTTGGGAAGGCAATGGAAACGGCTTTCGTCCAGAAGTGAAGGCCAAAACTTTAACCTAATCCACCTCAAAAATAACCTACACCAGTTTTTATTATGAATTTTGAAGAAGAAAAAGAAATCACCGAATCGGAAGCCATCGCAGAATCCATTGAAAAAGGAGTCGAAGATGCTGCCGGCGTGGCCGACGACGTTCAGGTCGCCGCCGAAGAAGCCGCTGCCGAAGTGATTGACGAAGTTCAAATGGCCGCCGAAGAACCTGCTGCGGTGATTGAAGATGTTCAAGTGGTTGCCGAAGAACCCGCCGCCGCAGTTGAGGCCGTTGTGGTTGCCGAAGCACCTGCTGCCGTGATTGAAGACGTTCAAGTGGCTGCCGCACCTGCAAAAGTTGCCGCTCCCGCCGCCGCACCGGAGGCCGAAGAAGAAGAGGAAGAAGTGGATTTGTCGGCTTTTGAAATCATCGAAGGCACGGGCGTTTCGCACGACGATTTCAACTGGGGCGTGGACAAACGCGGTGCGATTGCCTACACCGATTCCGACCGTGCTGCTTTTTTGAAGCAGTACGAAGCGACCCTCACCCAGATTGAAGAAAATGCAATCATTTCAGGCCGGGTTTCTGCGATTTCGGGCGGCGATGTGGTTTTGGACATCAATTTCAAATCGGACGGTTTGATTTCACTCAGCGAATTCCGCGACACGCCGGATTTGAAACCGGGTGATGCCATCGAAGTTTATGTTGAAAGCCAAGAAGATGCACAAGGCCAATTGGGCCTGAGCCGCAAAAAAGCAAAAATCCTGCGCGCTTGGGAAAGCATCGTGGATTCGTTCAAAAACGGGACGATTATCCGCGGTACGATTATTTCGAAAACCAAAGGTGGTTTGATTGCAGATTGCAACGGCTTGGAAACGTTCCTGCCAGGTTCGCAAATCGACATCAAACCAGTGATGGATTACGACCAGTACGTTGGCAAACAGATGGAATTCAAAGTGGTGAAAATCAACGAGCAAATCAAAAATGCCGTGGTTTCCCACAAAGCCCTGATTGAAAGCGACTTGGCCGAGCAGCGCGAACACATCCTTTCTGGCTTGGACAAAGGACAAGTTTTGGAAGGCATCGTCAAAAACATCACCGATTTCGGGGCGTTCCTCGACCTCGGCGGCGTGGACGGTTTGTTGTACATCACCGATATTTCATGGGGACGAATCCAACACCCGAGCGAAGTTTTGCACCTCAACCAACGTATCAATGTTGTTGTGCTCGATTTTGATGGCGAGAAAAAACGTATTTCACTCGGTTTGAAACAATTGACCCCGCACCCGTGGGAAGTTTTGACCGCCGATGTGAACGAAGGTTCTATCGTCACGGGCAAGGTGGTGAACATCGAAGATTACGGCGCATTTGTTGAAATCCAGCCGGGTGTCGAAGGTTTGGTGCACATTTCCGAAATCACTTGGGGCAACCAAAGTGTGAACGCGAAAGAATTTTTCAAAATGGGTTCTGAAATTTCAGCCCGCGTGGTGACGATTGACCGCGGCGACCGCAAAATGTCGCTCTCCGTCAAACAACTCACTGCCGACCCGTGGAGCGAAATCGAAGCGCGTTTCCCAGTTGGCAGCCGCCACGAAGGTTTGGTGAAAAACATGACGAACTACGGCATTTTTGTCGAACTGTCTGAAGGCGTCGGTGGTATGATTCACATCAGCGACTTGTCTTGGACGCGCAGATATGCCCATCCGTCGGAGTTCACGAAAGTGGGCGCGCAGATGGAAGTCGTGGTGCTGGACATTGACAAAGACAAACGCCAGATCAGCCTCGGCCACAAACAGGTGCAGGACAATCCGTGGGACAATTTTGAATCGGTCTTCACGGTCGGTTCTTTCCACGAGGCGACTGTTTTGAAACGCGACGACAAAGGCGCGACTTTGCAACTGCCTTACGGTTTGGAAGCATTCGCACCGCCGAAACACATCAAAAAAGAGGACGGTTCGTCGGTCAACCCGGGCGATGTTTTGATGGTGAAAGTCATTGAGTTCAACAAAGATGACCGCCGGATTTTGGTGAGCCATTCGCGTTACCTCGATGATTTGAAATATCAGGCTGAGGCTGCGGTGAAAGCCGAACGCGCCAAAGAAAACCAGGATGCCCACTCCGCAATGGAAGATGTGTCCAACAAAGTAGAACGCCCAACCTTGGGCGACCTCGCTGGGCTGGCGCAACTGAAAGAAGCATTTGCTGAGGGGAACAAAACGTCGGAAGGGTAAACTTTCTGGATTTTGTTTTGAATGGATAAGATTTTGAACGCCTCGCCGATGTTATTTTCGGCGAGGCGTTTTTTTTCTTGTATTTGAAACTTGAATCTGCGCTTAAAAATGCCAATCAAACGACAAATAATTCATATGTGCACTTTTATGTTTTTCCAACACTAATTTTGCCTAAAAAATCATCAGCCAATATGGAAGGTCTAGTCGTAATTATAATACTCGCTTTGATTCTTTTCCTTTTTTTAAATAAAAAGAAAATCGTGGTCAAAAGAATTGGTTCTACCAATATGATTTCAAATAGAAATGTAGAATCAAATTACAAATACATTCTATTGAAAAGTTATGTAGGTGGTACCGACAAGGAAATTCAAAATTCAAAATCAAAATCAATCGAAGAGGCTGTTGATTCTCTTGTTAAACAAACTCCGGGTGGAGAGTTTTTAAAAAACGTAAAAGTGTATCAAATCGATAACACATATTTTGCTGTTGAAGGTGATGTGTGGGGGACTGAATCCATTTCATTTCGCGGATTTTCTATTGGGCAAAAAATTGCATGGCCTAATATTAGAGGTGCAATTAAGTTTGGGACAATAATTGGATTAAAAGATGACAAATCCTGCATCGTACAATCCAATGCGGATTCAGAAGAGCCCATTGAACTTGAATATAAAAATCTAACTTTGGTAAATTAACCGTTCCTCGCCCGTCATTCAAGCCTTCGGCAAGCGACTTCGGGAAATCCGCAAGTCCAAAAAACTGTCGCAGGAAGAACTGGCGTGGAAGGCAGATTTGGAATTGAGCCAAATCAGCCGAATCGAACGGGGCATCATCAACACGAGTTTGAGCCAAATTTTGGTCATTTCAGAGGCTCTCGGTGTTCATGTCAGAGAACTTTTTGAATTTCAAATCGAAAAAGAATAGAAAAAGCCGCGCCCGGAATTCCGAACGCGGCTTTTTTGATGGTGAAAGTCATTGAGTTCAACAAAGATGACCGCCGGATTTTGGTGAGCCATTCGCGTTACCTCGATGATTTGAAATATCAGGCAGAGGCTGCGGTGAAAGCCGAACGCGCCAAAGAAAACCAAGATGCCCACTCCGCAATGGAAGATGTGTCCAACAAAGTGGAACGCCCGACTTTGGGCGACCTCGCTGGGCTGGCGCAACTGAAAGAAGCATTTGCAGAAGGAAACAAAACGTCGGAAGCATAATTTTTTCTGGGTTTTGTTTTGATGGATAAGATTTTGAACGCCTCGCCGATGTTTCGGCGGGGCGTTTTTTTTGAAAATTAATGTTTTGATTTAAAAAATCCACTGCTCAGAAACTTTGATCGGGCAGGCGATTTTTTTTTCTATGAAAATTATCGAACTGGCGTACCGCAAAAGACAACGCAACGACAAGGTTTCTGGGCATCCTCGCCCGCAAACTTTAATCTCAATTCTGATTTCAAATTTGAAATTAAAGTGAGTTTTGAGTTTTTTTGTTTTAAAAATTATTTTTAGACCAATCTAAAAATATAGTTACCTTCGCTGAAAATTTTGCCTAAAATGTTTTCACAGACGGAGGAAAATTACCTCAAATCTATTTTCAAAATCATCGAAACAGCGGGCGGCACGGCGACAACCAATGCCATCGCTGCGGCCATGCAAACATCTGCAGCCTCGGCAACCGACATGATTAAAAGGCTTTCCGAAAAAAATTTATTGACTTACGAAAAATATCGCGGCGTCGGTTTGACCGAGCAAGGCACTCAAACTGCCACGAATTTGGTTCGGCGGCATCGGTTGTGGGAGGTTTTTTTGATGGAAAAACTTGGTTTTGCATGGGATGAAGTGCATGAAATGGCCGAGGAACTCGAACATATTTCTTCCGACCGACTGACCGAACGGCTGGATGCTTTTTTGGATTTTCCAAAATTTGACCCGCACGGCGACCCGATTCCAGATGCCGACGGGCGGTGGGCGAGCCGGGAGCAAATCCCACTTTTTCAGTTGGCCGTTGGCAAAAAAGCAACGGTGACCGGCGTGGCTGACCACACTTCTGCTTTTTTGCAATACCTCGACCGATTGGGTTTGAATTTGGGCGCGACGTTCGAAATTTTGGAACGCGCGGATTATGATAATTCCCTGAAAATCAAATTGTTAAATGGCACGGAACAAACCCTCTCCGATAAAGTGGGGCAAAATCTATTGGTAAAAATCAATTGAATATGAAAAATAAACAGCACCCAGAAGTTTCACTTTCGGAAGTCCATTCGTCTGTGGAAACGAATGTCCCCGGCGGTTTTTGGCGCAAAATGATGGCGTTTCTTGGCCCAGCGTATTTGGTCAGCGTGGGTTATATGGATCCCGGAAACTGGGCGACCGACCTCGCGGGTGGCAGTCGTTTTGGCTATTCTTTGCTTTGGGTTTTGTTGATGTCGAACCTGATTGCTTTGCTTTTGCAAAGTATGTGTGTCCGGTTGGGCGTGGTGGCACAGCGAGATTTGGCGCAGGCCAGCCGGACGATGTACAGCCCGTTTGTCAATATTTTCCTATATATTTTAGCAGAAATTGCCATCGCGGCTTGCGATTTGGCGGAAGTGGTGGGCATGGCAATTGGTTTGCAATTGCTTTTTGGGATTCCGCTGGTTTGGGGCGTTTCGGTTTGTGTTTTGGATGCTTTCCTATTGCTTTTTTTGATGAATTGGGGCATCCGAAAATTGGAAGCAATTATTATTACTTTGATTTTAACGGTTGGCATTGCTTTCGGCATTCAAATGTTCATGGCTGAGCCATCGCTGGGCGGCATTGTCGGCGGTTTCGTGCCGTCCATTCCAACAAATGAAGCACTTTTTATCGCCATTGGAATTATCGGGGCGACGGTTATGCCGCACAATTTGTATTTGCATTCGGCATTGGTTCAAACTCGAAAAATTGACCGCAGCGAGGCCAGCCTGAAAACGGCCATAAAATATAACATCATTGATTCAGCGATTGCTTTGAATTTGGCCTTGTTTGTCAACGCGGCCATTTTGATTTTGGCGGCTTCGGTTTTTCACAAAAATGGATACACCGGGGTTTCTGAAATTCAGGATGCACATCATTTGCTCGAACCGCTGCTCGGCTCTGGTTTTGCGCCGATTTTGTTTGCAGTTGCATTGATTGCCGCCGGGCAAAGCAGTACAATTACGGGTACGCTCGCCGGGCAAATTGTGATGGAAGGTTATCTGCATTTGCGCATCGCGCCCTGGCTGCGGCGGATTATCACCCGGCTTTTGGCGGTGATTCCGGCGGTTTTGGTCATTTCAATTTTGGGAGAGCAGGCGACTGGTGATATGCTGATTTTGAGCCAAGTCATTTTGAGCATGCAGTTGGGTTTTGCCATCATCCCGCTGCTGCATTATGTTTCTGACAAACGAAAAATGGGAAAATTTGCCATCGGTTTTTGGGCAAAACTGGGCGGCTGGGTCAGCGCAGCGATAATTATTTCTTTAAATATGAAATTGGTATTTGAAGAAGTCCTTTCTCTTTATGAATTCGTGGGCGAGAAAGTTTGGATAGTCAATTTTTTGGTCATCCCGTTTATCGTTTTTGTGGCGGGGATGTTGGTTTATATCATTGCTAAACCGTTGTTTGCCAATTATTTAAAAGGTGAAAGAACACGTGTGCCGCACGGTCTATTTGCTGCGGTGGAATCTTTGCCAAAACCAGAGTTTCATGAAATTGCCATTGCCATAGATTTTTCAAAAATGGATGAAAAAACGATTGTCCATGCTTTGCACATCGGTGGAAAATCTGCGAAATATTTTTTGTTGCACGCCGTCGAATCGGCTGGCGCGATTGTCATGGGAAGTGAGATTGAAGATTTTGAAACTGAATCGGATGAAAATAATTTGGCAAAATACGCCGAGCAACTTTCCAAACTTGGCTACGAATGCGAAGCCGTCATCGGCTACGGTGCTGCTAAAACTGCCTTGCCAAAAATTGTAAATGAAAAAGAAATTGACCTTTTAGTGATGGGTGCGCACGGGCACAAGGCTTTGAAAGATTTTATTTTCGGGGCTACGATTGATGCGGTGCGGCACGCAGTTTCGATTCCGGTTTTGGTGGTGCGTTAAAACGAGAAACGGGCTGCGGCAAGCCGCAACCCGTTCTTTCCTGTTGTTTATCGTCTTCTTTCGTAAGCTAGTCTATGTGCGAATTGGGTAGTCTTGTTCAGAGTGATGCCAGCTATTTTTACTTTAAAAATTAATCCAAAGATTGATTGGCTTTGTTGGCGTTGTTCACCAAATCTTGGTATTCCTGCGGCGAAAGATTGTCCATGCAGAAATTAATTGGGTTGATTGGGTTGTTTTTGTAATGAACTTCGTAATGCAAATGCGGTGCGGTCGAAGCTCCAGTGCTGCCAACTTCACCAATCTTTTGTCCTTTTTTCACTTTTTCACCTGTCCGAACGACAAATTTTGACATGTGTCCGTACAAAGTTTCATAGCCGTAACCATGACTAACTTTCACACAATTCCCATATCCTTGATGCCAGCCAACTTCGGTAACCACGCCATCTCCGGTAGTTTGAATCGCAGTGCCAGGACGTGCAGGAAAATCTACACCTGCGTGAAATTTCCGTACTTTATATATTGGATGAAGCCGGTTGCCAAAACCGGAAAGGACATTCATACTTTTTTGCAATTTGTCTTCCCGAACAGGTTTGACGGAAGGGATACTTGCCAACATTTTTTGTTGGTTGCTCGCCAGATTTTGGAGCGTATCCAAAGATTTTGATTGAATGGAGAGTTGACGGGCAAGCATGTCAATGCTTTCGACCGTCACGCGAATTGATTTTCCGCTGTTTTTGAAAAACTCCAATTCTGGGTGAGCATCGTGGCCACCGACACCGCTTTTCCAAATACTTTGGTCAATCGGGTCCATCCCAAAAACGCTGCGATGCACATTGGCATCCCGGTTTTGAATGTTGGCAAGCACTTTCGACATCATCTCAACTTGGGAGTTGAGTTGGCTGTATTTGTACTCCATTTGCTCGATTTCGTTGAGCAAACTTTGCTCGCGGGGCGAGGGAAAAATACTGTAAAGCAAGGCAAGTAGTCCAATCGAAGTAACAAGTACGACAGAAAAAAATCCAAAAGCTTGCAGTACGCGGGTTTTTAGAGGAATGACCACCTTTTCGTATGACAAAGTGGATTTGTTGTAAACAAACTTCTCTTTTCGCATGAATTTAGCATTTACCAAAAAAAACTAATAGGCTTCGCGTTTGGCGTTGAGGGGCAGGATTAGAGCGAGTTGACGAACGCGGAAGCAGGATTAAATTTGTGTTTTAGTGTCTCACGTCTCTCTCATAAAAGTTGGGAGTACGTCTCGATTGGATTAGTCTTTTCTGGTTGTTAACCATTTTTGTTGGCATCTAACTTCTGGAAACCAACGGCACAAATGTAGAAAGGCACTTTCGGTTGACAAAATTTTTTAAAGGAAAATTGATTTCCAGCCGACACGGAAAGTAAAAATGCCACATTTTGTAGCAACATTTTCCCACCAAATCAAGGTGTTTGCCATATTAAAATTGGAATGCACATTGGTTTTTCCAAATTGCCTACCTTCGCGCCGTGTCAAATATCCAACATCTTTTAAATCGTTTTTCTGCTTCCGAAAAAACAAAATCAATTTTGCTGGCTGCCCAAAAGCCTGCTTCCCGAACTTTTATCGAAGGTTTTTCGGGTGCCCAAACTGCCTTTGCCATGGCCGGTTTGATGCTCCAAAAACCAACGACTGTCCACCTTTTTGTGGCTGCAAAAAAAGACGACGCAGCCTATATTTTCAATGACCTCACCAATTTATTGGACGAAATGCGGGTACTTTTTTTTCCCGACAGTTTCAAAAGACCAACGTTTTTTGATGAATTGAACAATACACAAATCCTGCAACGTTCTGAAACGGTTAACAAAATCACGTCCAAAAATGCCCCCGGCGTGGTCGTCGTCACCTATCCCGAAGCACTTTTTGAAAAAGTCGTTTCGCCCGAAGTTTTGGAAAAAAATCGGCTCTCGATTGTCGCCGGGGAAAAATTGGACGTGGACACGATGATGGAAATTTTGGTCGAATTTGGTTTCGACCGCACCGATTTTGTTTACGAACCCGGCCAATTCAGTCTGCGCGGCGGCATTATTGACCTTTTTTCCTACGGAAATGACCTGCCGTACCGCATCGAACTTTTCGACAACGAAGTTGAAAGCATCCGAACTTTCGACCCGCTGACCCAACTTTCCAATCAAAAAATGGCCTCGGTCAGCATCATTCCAAACCTAAACACGAAGTTTCGGCAAGACCAAAAGGTCTCGTTTTTTTCTGTTTTGCCCGCCGATACCATAATATGGATGACCGATTTTCAATTTTTCGCCGACCAACTTCAATTTTGTTTCGAGCAGGCCGAAAAATTTACCCTTCGCCTCACCGCTTTTGACACCGCCGAATTGCGCGAAATTTTCCGCGACCGCGCCTTCCTTTTTCCCGGCGACGTGGCTGCCGACATTGCCGAACATTCCTTGATTTTTTTAAATCAACGGCAGGATTTGCTGCAAAAAAACCACCCTCAGATTTTTTCTTTTGGCTAAAAATCGTTCCAAAATTTCCAAAATCTTAGTTTGGAAACTGGTGTCATGCTTCACTTCGTTCAGCATGACACTCGCGTGTTTTGTTTTAAAATAAAACAACTCAAACCGCTGCCCGTAAAAATAGTTTTGCGCCTAACTTATTGAAAATCAATTCGATGAAAATATTTATTAAAAAATGTTTTTAAAAAATTTGTTTTTAAAACATAAAATGTTTTAAATTTGTCGCATCAAAATTCATTTTGACACAAAAAAAATGCTACTCCGATGGGAAGGACAAAGTCTTACATGGACACCGAAACAATAGAAAATGCAGCAGGATTTTCAAACAGTGCGCGTTCCAAAAAAAGGCAAGATTCGACGTTGGGCAGAGCCACGCCGAAATTGGAAACCGAGGCCAGTTTTCAGGATTTGTACCGACAAATTTCGAACCGGGCGAGGCGAAATTGGATTGCATTTCAATACCGTTTTCACCGCTCCACTTTTGACGTTTTTCGAAAAAAGGAAGTGCGGCAAATTGGTTTGATGCTTTTCGTGGCTTGGTTTTTTTTCAGCGGCGACCGCAATTTGGCCGACCTTTTTTCAAACCCAATTTCATTTTTTTTGGGAAAAGAAAGTTTGGAAAAACAAATTGGCAGTTTCCAAGAAGTCATCGGAAATGGCTCGGTCAAACCTGTTTCGATTACTGAAAATGGTGCTGCGCCCGTTTCTGCAAGCGATTTGCGCGAAACGGAAGCCCTCGAATACATCGAAAATTTTGGAAAAGTGGCACAGGTTGAGATGCAAAAATTCGGAATTCCAGCCAGCATCAGCCTTGCACAAGGCCTCGTCGAAAGTCGCGCCGGACACAGCACTTTGGCAAAACGCAACAAAAACCATTTCGGAATGAAGTGTTTTTCCAAAAAATGCAGGAAAGGCCACTGTTCAAATTTCACCGACGACCACCACAAAGATTTTTTCAGGATTTACAACAATGCTTGGGAAAGTTGGCGCGCCCACTCCGAAATGTTGGCTTCCGGCAGATATGCTGCGTTGAAAAAATATGGAAAAGATTATCGGCAGTGGGCAAGTGGTTTGAAAAATTTGGGTTACGCCACCGACCGAAATTATGCTGAAAAATTGGTCGGCATGATTGAAAAGTACGACCTCGACAAATTCGATAAATAGATTTTTAACACTATCTCTTAATCTTTTAATCTCCTGACAATGAATCCCTTATTATTTGTTTTTCTGCTTTCGGCAGTCTCTCTCGTTTTCCAAATTTCGGAAAATATTTCCCCCCGAAATTTCTTGCCCGCGCAAGTTTTTTCAATGCAAAAAAATGGCGTGGTGCATTCCAACACTTCTATTTCGTGGGATTTTTTGGACAATGAAAATGTTCCCAAACTGCCCCGGGTTCGAAAAGATGAAGTTGCGAACAGTGATTTTTTTGACCAAAAAGAGTTGGAAAAAGAGGAATCTGCGGCACACCCAATTTCAAAAAAAATAAACATCCTTTCACTAAGTCGCCCCCAAAACAGACCGTGAGGAATTAACCGTTCTTTGACAATGCCTCGACGAAAGTCGGGGCATTTTTTTTGAAAAAATTTATTTGGGGACGTTTTTCAGGGCTTCCTGAATTTCTTGCAGCCGCTCGATTTTGATGGAATCCACCAATTTTGGCAAAATTGTTTGCCTTTGAATTTGACAAATTGAATCAATTTGCGCCCGCACCAAACGGATTTGAATGGCAGAAATTGAATCAATTTCGCGCCGAGTTTGGGCGTCCAACGGTTTGTCGGTTTCTCCGCAAGCCGTGAAAATTATTAAAATCAAAAATTTACCAAACCAACTGACGGGGTGACTTAAAATCATCCCGTCAGTTTTTTGCAAGGCATTTTCCATTTTTTTAAAGAAAATCATAATCAAAAGTTGTCAAATCGAGCCGTTTTAAACTTTCACCGTTTTCCATTTCCCGCGCCTAAAAATAACCACCAAAGCCAACGCAAGCAAACACTCGGCAATCACGATGCTCCAATAAACGCCGACTTGCCCCCAACCAGATTTCAAAGCCAAAAAATAGGCCAGCGGAATTTCGATCATCCAAAAAATGACGAAGTTCAAAATGGTCGGGGTTCGCGTGTCGCCGGCACCATTTATGGCTTGGCTGAGAATCATTCCCAGCCCAAAAAATACATAATTACCTGCCAAAATTCGCAAGGCCAACGAACCGGGCGCAACGATTTCGGGGTCAGAATTGAACAAACCTATTAAAAATGGAGCCCAAATCACATAAATCGCGCTCACCACAATCATGTATAAAAAGTTGAAATACACCGAACGCCAGACTGATTTTTCGGCGCGATCAGGCTTGCCCGCGCCTAAATTTTGACCAACTAAAGTCGCAGCAGCGTTTGCCATGCCCCAAGAAGGCATCAGGGTAAAAATAATAATCCGAATCGCAATGGTGTATCCGGCAGTGACCGACGTGCCGATTTGCGCCAAAATCCACATCAAAAAAATCCAACTGGCCGAGCCAATTAGAAATTGCCCCGTGCTTCCGGAAGCGATTTTGAGTAATCTTCCGATAATTTCGGCCATCGGACGCAAATGTTGAACTTGCAATCGGACGATTTTTCCGACTCCAAAAAGTTGCCAAAGTTGATAAATCACGCCGACCGACCTGCCGATGGTCGTTGCAATCGCCGCGCCTTCCAAACCGAACGCGGGAATCGGGCCGAGGCCAAAAATCAAAATCGGGTCAAGCACAATGTTCACACCGTTGGCCAGCCAAAGTGCACGCATCGCCGTGGCCGCGTCGCCCGCCCCACGAAAAATTCCGTTCAACATCCACAACAATAAAATCGGGAGGTTGCAGGTGAGCATAATTTGAGTGAAACGAAACCCTTTTTCGGCAATCGCTGGGTCTTTTGCCATGAAAAGGAGCAGGTCTTTTGAAAAAAAATAACCAGGAATCGCAATCAAAATGGACAAACCAAGTCCAATCAAAATGACCTGAGCTCCGGCCTCGGCGGCGGCTTCGCGGTTGCCTTCGCCGATTCGACGGGAAACCATGGCGGTGGCCGCCGCACTCAAACCGATTGCCACCGAATAAACCAACATCAAAATAGATTCGGTAACTCCAACGGTCGCAACGGCGTCGGTACTGATTTTTGAAACGAAAAAAATATCAACAACCGCAAAAAGCGACTCCATCATCATCTCCAAAATCATCGGAATGGAAAGCAAAACGATGGCTCGGTCAATGCTTCCGGTAGTGTAATCTTGCTCGTCGCCAGAGACGGATTTTTTCAGAATTTGCCAAAAAGATTGGAGTTTTGAGGTTTGGGCGATTTCCATAGACATTTTTTTAAAATCAAATTTCCTTTGTCAATTCCTGAAAAACATCTTCGACAGAAATAGTTTCTTTCTTCAATTCCAACAAAACCAATTGGTTCGCCACCGCAAAAGCAAACACTTCCGCTCGAATATCATGGTCAGTTTTGGCCGCGAGTTGCCAGATGTTTTTTCCGACAGATTTTACGGAAACCACGTTTTTTATCTTTTCAAGTCGTTGTTTTTCAATGCTTTGGGCAAATTCGGCGGTCACGATGCTTTGCCCAGAAAAACGCTGACGAAGTTCGCCGACCGAGGAATCTGCTACCAATTTTCCTTTATTAATAATGATGGCCCGGTCGCAAATCGCCTCGACTTCCGTCAAAATATGGGTGGACAAAATCACCGTTTTTTCCTCACCGAGGCTTTTTATCAAACTTCGGATTTCGATAATTTGGTTCGGGTCGAGGCCACTCGTCGGTTCGTCCAAAATCAAAACTTCCGGGTCGTGCAACATCGCCTGCGCCAAACCGACCCGCTGCCGATAGCCTTTTGAAAGTTCACCAATTTGCTTGTGCTGATGGCTGCCGAGACCCGTGCGTTCAATCATTTTTGCCACCTGATTTTTCGGTTTTGCCACGCCATGCACCCCCGCCACAAAATGCAAATACTCCTGCACAAACATATCTTTATATAATGGATTGTGCTCTGGTAAATACCCGACCCGCGCCCGTGCCGACATCGGTTCGGTCACCACATCGAATCCGCAAACTTTCACCTCGCCCGCCGTCGGTGGCAAATAACCCGTGATGATTTTCATGGTCGTGGTTTTTCCGGCTCCGTTCGGACCCAAAAAACCTAAAACTTCGCCGCGTTTCGCCTCAAAATTCACGTCGTCCACCGCTCGTTGCGAACCATAAATTTTTACTAAATTAGTTATTTGAACAGACATTTTAATTGCTATTTATCACATAGTTTACATAGAAGTTTTCACAAAGAAAATATAATGTTTTGATAGAAATTTCTATGTTTTCTCTGTGAAAACTTCTATTTAAACTATGTGTCTAAAAACGTTAACTTAACAGTTGTTCCGTGTGTTTAGCGGTATCTACTTTTGAAATAACATTGGCAATTTTTCCAGCCTCGTCAATCACAAAAGTCGTCCGCAAAATGCCCATGTATTTTTTGCCCATAAACCTTTTCTCGCCCCAAACTCCGTAGGCCATCGAAACCGCGTGGTCTTCATCGGCCAGCAAACTGAACGGCAGGTTGAATTTTTCAATAAATTTTACATGCTTTTTCGGTGCGTCGGGGCTGACACCCAAAATTTCGTAGCCCTGCTCCAAAAACTTGTTGTAATTATCTCGAAGGTCACAAGCCTCGGCGGTGCAGCCTGGCGTGTCGTCTTTTGGATAAAAATAAAGGACTAATTTTTTCCCCGAAAAATCAGCGAGGCTGACCGTTTCATTTTTTTCATTTTGGGCGGAAAAGGCCGGAGCCACATCACCATTTTTTAGATTGGACATTTAATTTTATTTTTTTTGACACATAGAAAACATAGAAATTTTCACATAGAAATCATAAGGTTTTTATACAAAATCTTATGATTTCTATGCGAAAAATTCTATGTTTTCTATGTGTCAAATTAACTGACTTTTGTGTTTCGGCTGCGCAAAAATTCAATAATCATCGGCAGCACCGAAATTCCGATGATGGCCAAAATCACCAGTTCAAAATTCTTTTTTACAAACGGGAGCGAGCCCAAAAAGTATCCGGCCAACGTCAAAGCAGTCACCCACAAAATTCCCCCGGCGATGCAAAAACTGATGAAACGAC
The DNA here is from genome assembly GCA_031398055.1 of Saprospirales bacterium. GTDB lineage: Bacteria > Bacteroidota > Bacteroidia > Chitinophagales > Saprospiraceae > M3007. Next base: position 16,381 of record JANNMS010000099.1, read on the forward strand.
GGTAAGTCATTGTTCCAACGCCCGCCACGAACGGCGCAAACGTGCGAACAATCGGCACGAAACGCGCCATGATCAAGGTTTTGCCGCCATGTTTTTCATAAAATTCAGTGGTTTTGTCCAGATATTTTCTTTTCAAAAACCAATAATCGCGGGTAAAAACTTTTTTTCCGAGAAAATTTCCGAAAAAATAATTGACGTTGTCGCCCAAAATCGCCGCACAAATCAGCAGCGGGATCAGCAGCCAGACATTCAAAATTCCGGTCGCTGCCGTGACTGCCCCGGCTGCAAAAAGCAAAGAATCGCCCGGCAAAAAAGGCGTGACCACCAGCCCAGTTTCACAAAAAATAATCAAGGCAAGGATAACATAAGTTGCCGTTTGATATTCCCGCATGATGTTTTCGAGGTGTACATCGAGGTGGCGGATGAAGTCAAAGAATTGTTGAAATAGTTCAACCATGGTGTTTACAAATTGTAATTTTCGTTTTTAAAATGATAATTTTTTCGATTTTTAAAAATTTTAAAAATCAAAAATTTAAATTTTTAAATCAATTTAATGCCCTTTTGCAGCCAAATATCTTTCGGCATCAAGCGCGGCCATGCAACCCGTCCCCGCAGCCGTCACGGCTTGCCGATAAACATGGTCTTGGGCATCGCCGCAAGCAAAAACACCTTTGATATTGGTCAAAGTGCGCCCCGGTTTGGTTTTGATGTAGCCGTTTTCGTCCAATTTGATGAAATCTTTGAAAATTTTGGTGTTCGGTTCGTGGCCGATGGCGACGAAAAATCCGTCCACTTTCAGTTCGCTCGCCTCGCCCGTCGCCCGATTTTTGATGCGAACGGCTTCAACAACATCGGCGCCCAGAACTTCTTCGGTTTCGGTATTCCAATGAACGACGAGATTCGGCGTGTTCAAAACGCGCTGCTGCATGATTTTCGAGGCACGCATTTCGTCGCGGCGAACCAACAAATGGACTGTTTTGCAAAGTTTGGCGAGGTAGGTACTTTCCTCGGCAGCCGTGTCGCCGCCGCCGACAATCGCCACGTCCCGGCCCCGAAAAAAGAAGCCGTCGCAGACTGCGCAAGCACTCACCCCTGCGTTTTGGAGACGCAATTCACCGGGGATTCCGAGCCATTTTGCGCTCGCGCCAGTGGCAATAATTATGGCATTTGCATGGATTTCTTGGCCACTTTCCGACCATGCCTTGTGCATTTTTCCCGAAAAATCTACCCGAACGATGTTTTCGTAGCGCAATTCAGTTTCAAAACGTGCGGCTTGTTTCCGAAAATCTTCCATCATTTCTGGCCCTTGTCGACCGTCGGGGTAGCCCGGGTAATTTTCGACTTCGTTCGTGATCATCAATTGGCCGCCGGGCTGCGAACCGGTGTACATCAACGGTTTCAAACCCGCCCGCGCGGCATAAATCGCAGCCGTGTAACCCGCCGGGCCGGAACCGATGATGAGCAGTTTTACTTTTTCCATTTTTTTGGTTGAAAATTTAAGAGTGCAAAAAAACGCAAACTCCGGCAAAGGGGTTTAGAAAAATGGAAAAAACAAATTGGGGATTGTTGGAACACAGGTGCCACAGATTTTCAAACACAGATTTTAGAGGATTTAAAACCTAAAAAATCTGTGTTTGAAAATCTGTG
>JANNMS010000135.1:0-7346 GCA_031398055.1 Saprospirales bacterium
TTTCCCAATATCTCAATTTCAAAATATCCCAATCTCTCAAAAATGATTGACGCAAAAAAATTCTTGTTCGACCTGCCCGCAAAAGTAAACGCCGATGCGGTGGAAGGCTTGTCTGCAAATTTTCACTTCGACGTGGCCGACAGCGGCCAATATACCGTGCATTTGAACGAAGGAAAAATGAACGTTTCGGAAGGTTTTGCAGGTGAGCCGACTTGCAAAGTGATTATTTCTGCCGCTAATTTTTCAAAATTACTTGCTGGTGATCTCAATCCGATGATGGCGATGATGACCGGGAAATTGAAAATTTCGAACCCCGGCGAGATGATGAAGTACGCTAAAATATTTGGATTGATGTGATTTTAGCGGCTTGAAAATTGTCGACTTTTTAAAGTTGACAATTTTGAATTTTCCCCAAAAAACTTCAACGGCCTCTCGATTTTTTACAAAATCGGTTGGTTCATAGTTCATAGTTCATAGTTAAATAAAAATGGCTTGTGTAGGATGCTCCTGCTCGACAGGAAAAGATAGCGACGCGAAAGGCTGCCAATCGAATGGCGGCTGCGCGACCGGCGGCTGCAACCGCCGAAATACTTACGATTGGATCAGCGCCGCCGGAATTCGGGATGCAGTGCAGTTTGATATCGTGGAAGTTTCTTTTAAAAATGGCTCGCGAAAAGAGTTTTTCAAAAACCCACCGTACACCCGCACCGAGACCGGCGACCAAGTTTTGGTCGAAAGTTTTTCGGGCGGCTACGATTTGGGGCAGATTTCGCTGTCCGGCGACTTGGTCAAATTGCAGATGAAACGAAAACGGCTCCGCTCGGATGCCAAATTGCACACCGTCATCCGTCGCGCCCACGAACGCGACATGGAACGGCTCGACGAACTTCGGAAAATCGAAAAACCGGTGATGATCCGCGCCCGAGCCGTGTCCCGGTCGCTCGGTTTGAACATGAAAGTTTGCGATGTCGAATTTCAGGCCGACGGTCGGAAATGCACGTTTTTGTACACCGCCGACGACCGCGTGGATTTCCGCGAGTTGATTCGGCATTATGCCAAAGAATTTAAGGTAAAAATCGAGATGCGGCAAATCGGGGCACGGCAGGAATCGGCCCGCATCGGTGGTCTCGGCAATTGTGGCCGCGAACTTTGCTGCTCGACTTGGCTCGCCGAATTCAAATCGGTGAACACGGCTGCGGCGCGGTACCAAAATTTGGCGATCAACCAGACCAAACTTTCGGGGATGTGCGGCCGTTTGAAATGTTGTTTGAACTACGAATTGGATGCCTACATCGATGCGCTGGAAGATTTTCCAGACCGCGCCGAACGCCTCAAAACGACGGCTGGAATGGCGATTTTGGTAAAAACCGACGTTTTCAAACGCCTGATGTTTTATACCTACGCCGAAAACCGGGGCAAATTTTTCTCACTGCACGTTGACCAAATTTGGGAAGCACTTGCGTTGATTAAAAATGGGCAATTTCCGGCGAGTTTGGAAGCCATCGAAGCGATGGCTCCGCAGACAGTTTTGGAAGAAGACGAAGAGGAGACTTTTGATTTTGAAAATGTCCACGACGTCATCCAACTGCCGCTCGAACGCAAAAAGAAAAAGAAGAAAAAGAAAAATAGGGGCGATTCGCAGGCAGCGTCCATCGAAAAATTTTCGGGTTCGGATTCGCCACGGGCTGCGCCGCAACCAAGACAGGACGACCGAAACCGCCGTCCGCCAGAAAATCAGGGCAATCAAAACCGCCCGAAAAATGGCCCGCCGCCGCGCCCAAATTCGGACGGCAGCGAACGCCCGGCACCGCGAAATGACAATCGAAATGAACGTCGCCCGGAACCGAGAAATGAAAATCGCCCTCGGCCAGAGCCGCGAACTGACAACCGGAACGCTCGACCCGAACCACGAAATGACAATCGGAACGATCGGCCAGAGCCGCGAAATGAAAATAGAAATGAAAATCGTGGGGAAGGCAGAAATCAAAACCGGCCACCGCAACCACCAAAGCAAGGTGGAAACCGGCCACCGCAGCCACCAAAAAAAGAAGGAAATAAGCCGCCGCCCGACCCGAACGCGGATTGAGAATTTTTGGACGAAAATTAAAACCACAAAGGCACAAAGAAAACATAAGAACTTGATTTACAAAGCCTTATGTTTTCTTTGTGCCTTTGTGGTTTTAAAACGATTAAAAATCACTGTCTCGGCGAGGCATGAAAAACGGCCAAAAAAATCATGGCCAATTTCATGGTTTCGGGAATTTCACTGGAAAATTTATCTTGAATTGTCCAATCTCGCGGGTCGCGCATCCGCAAGGTGTGGAGATAAAACGTGCCGAAATTTTTGTCGTCCGCAATCCATTCGTCGAGTTGATTTGTCCAGCGGCTTTTAAAATTGAGGGTCGTGGAATTGTTCGTCACCCGCCATTCCGAAAGGTCGCGTGGCCAAGCGGTGCGCATCGTGACCACCTCGCCGTCGTAAGTTCGGAGTTCCCATTGTTCGGGGTCGTTTTTCCAGCGTTGTTTTATCGTGCCGCGCAGGTCGCCGAGTTCAAAATCCCACTCCGAAAAATCGTCTTTTACGTTCAGCCAACGAAGTTGCAAAGTGCCATAAAGTTCTTCTTCGGGTTCGTATTCTTCATTTTCCTTTTCAATTTCTGCCATTTCGAGGCTGTCTTGGACGGCGGTCGTGTCCTTTTCGATTGGGAAAATAGCGTACAATTCCCATTCGACGAAGGAATCGGACCAGCGGGAAGAGATGGTGGAGAGGGTTTGGGCGGGGGTTTTTGTGAGAAAACCGGCCAAAAAGAGGAAAATGAAAAGGTGTTTTTTCATAAAATCTATACTTTGACAGCCGCCAAAACATTGAGCATTCCCGAATCAAAATTTTGCGAAAGGTCTTGAAAAAGAACACTTTGAAAATGATCAATAATTTTTGGCAGGTTATTTCGAAGGTTCAAGGCTCGTTCTCGCTGTGCCTGAAATTGGTCATATCCAATTTTCAATTGCCGCGACCGCTCAATTTTTTTATCTAAATTTTCAATGTTCGTATCCGTATTTGTGATGGTTTCAAAAAAGAAATCGTCGTCAAAAATGGAATTGTCGATCGAAACTGGGATAAATTTTTTCTCAGTCAAAAGTCTTGCATAAAGTCCAAAATCACTTTCCATCCCAACCCAGCCGGACTGCAAACTGTTTTTTGAAACTATCGAAACGATGGAATTATTATTTTTGATTTGCTCCAAAATGAATTGTTCGATTTTATCACCAACCACCATTTTTTTGAAATCAATAATCACTTCGCAGTCGTTCTTTTCCAAAAAATCATGAATTTGAATGGCAATCGGTTGGTCTTTGTGGTTGTACGATATGAAAACTTTTGGCTTTTTTGAGGTTTCATGTTTTGGCGCAGGCTGTTCAATTGGTTTCGGATCGCTTGCTGTACTTGATTTATTCCCAGAATTTCCACCAACCTGATCCACCTGCTCCGCCATTTCCAGCACCGCAAAATTTACCTGATTTTGAATGCGGAACCACTCCCCGCCGTCGAGTAGCCCGTTCAAATATTGCCGTTTTCCGTTGGCAAAACGCGCCTGCAAAAGCACGGCGTCCTGCGAATGTTGGGCAAGCAATTTCAAAGCATCTTCGGTGCGGGCAGCCGAAACGAGTTCCTGAATTTGAGATTTTAAAGACATCGATTGGTAGATTTGTTGATGAGTGGACTTGTTTATCGGTTGATTTGTTGACCAAATGGTTCAAATTCTGGCAGCAAGTTTACGAATCAAGTATTTAACCAATCCAACAATTCTCGAAACGGATTCATTTTTTGAAAAAAAGAAAATCCAGTTTCTTTTTTCAAACTTGAAAATCTACCTTTGCCGCCCGTTTGATAAACCAAACAGATTTATTTCTAAAAATATAGCAAAATGAAAGAGTTGGAAGCCATAGCATTTGTTCACGGTCAGATGTTGACAGCACCATCGTTTCCGGAGTTCAAAAGCGGCGATACCATTGTTGTAACTTACAAAATTGTGGAAGGTGACAAAACACGCGAACAAGATTATCGCGGCGATGTCATCCAAATCAAAGGTCATGGTTTGACCAAGACTTTTACCGTCCGCAAATTGTCGCACGGCGTGGGCGTGGAGCGTGTTTTTCAATACTCCAACCCGAACGTGGCCAAAATTGAAGTGATCAAACGCGGTAAAGTGCGTCGTTCACGTTTGTATTATTTGCGTGGTTTGGTCGGCAAAAAAGCGCGGATCAAAGAATTGAAATACCAAGCGAGTTAAATTTCGACCGTATTTTTCAATCGGAAAAACAAAAATTAGGAAAACGCCCGGTCAGTTGGATTTCAACTGCCGGGCGTTTTTTTATGCCTAAAATAGATTTTTCTAAAATTTATCGCTGGAAAAATATCAACCCGCAGGTTTATGGTTTGTACTTCAACAACCGCAACAAATACTCCCCGTACCCACTTTTGATGTATTTGTGCCCCAATTTTTCGAGTTGCGCGTCGTCGATAAAACCCATTTCCCAGGCGATTTCTTCGATGCAACCGATTTTCAGACCCTGCCGGTCTTCGATGGTTTGGATAAATTGCCCGGCCTGCATCAGACTTTCGTGCGTCCCGGTGTCCAGCCAAGCATAGCCGCGACCCATCACTTGGACTTGCAATTTCTGTTTTTCGAGGTAAAATTTGTTGACATCCGTGATTTCGTACTCGCCGCGCGGGCTGGGCGCAAGTTCGCGGGCAACTTCGACCACCGAATTGTCGTAAAAATAAAGTCCCGGCACGGCGAAGTTGCTTTTCGGTTTCGCCGGTTTTTCTTCAATCGAAAGTGCCGTAAAATTTTTGTCGAATTCGACCACGCCGTAGCGTTCCGGATCGGCAACTTGGTAGGCAAAAACAACCCCGCCGGTCGGATTCGAGCAAGCCCGAACCATCTCGCCGAGGCCTGCGCCGTAAAAAATATTGTCGCCCAAAATCAAACCCGCCGGGTCGCGCCCGATAAAATCCGAGCCCAAAACGAAGGCCTGCGCCAAGCCGTTCGGCACATTTTGGACGATGTAATTGAAATTGACGCCGATTTCTTCGCCCGTGCCGAGCAGGTGCTCGAATTTCGGCAAATCGTAGGGCGTGGAAATGATCGCGATGTCGCGGATGCCTGCCAACATCAAAGTCGAAAGCGGGTAATAAATCATCGGCTTGACATAAACCGGCATCAGTTGTTTGCTCACGGCCAAAGTCAATGGGTACAATCGCGTGCCGAGGCCACCGGCGAGAATCAGTCCTTTCATTTTTGAATGATGAATTTTTGAATGATAAATGGTGGGGCATTTTTCCAATTTGGTGGGATGGTTTTCTCAAATTTTTTCTAAAAATGCCAAAAGACGGTGGCAAAAGTAAGGCCAACCTTCGGGTTGGCCAATCTGCGTTTTTACCTGAAAACGAAAGCCGTTTGCAAACCATATTTGAAAATGCGGCGGTTCAAAGTTGTGCCGGGAGATTTTGAAATTTCAAAAGCATTGACTTCAAAAGTGGGTTGGACGAGCAGGTTCGATTTTTTGCCCAATTGAAAATTGTAGCCGAGACCGACGAGGGCGTTGAGGTTTTCGTTTCGAGCATCTGGAATTCCCCAATCCGATTTGATTGAAGTTTTTGAACCGTCCGAAAACCACGAAGTTGATTTCTTTTTTCTGGAAAAAGTGAAATTCGGAACCAACCCAAATGCTCCGTAGAATTTGTGTTTTTTCTTTGAAAAATTCCGCAGCACCACAATTGGCAAAGTCATTTCCTGAAAATTATAGGTTGATTGATAAGCATCTGGGATGGCCGGGTCAGGCATGAAAATAATAAAAGACCGTTTTTTATCCGAAAAACCAGTCCGGGCATAGCCAAAACCAACCTGCCCTGCCCATTTTTCATTAAATTGGTACTGCAAAAAACCGGAAGCCGAGTAGCCAAACTTGACTCGTTCCAATCGTTTTATCGAACTCGCCACCACCGCACCGGGAGTTTCATTGTAAAAAAAATCCGAAAAATGCGGCGCGACCGCCACGCCAAACTTGAACTTTTCATTTTGACAAAAAGCCAAACTGCCGGCCAGCAAAAAAACGAGGATCAGGAAATTTTTCATTTTGAAAATTTTAGGTTTAATGATTGGAAATCAATGCGTTGCGATGTCCGAAATTGTAAATCTGAAATCAAAAATCGTAAATCGCCTCACATTTTTTCATTGTGGTCAACCACTTCCATCACCGTTCGGAACGCGGAATATCGTCCGGCAAACCGTTCGGCGTGTTCTTTTTGCAAGGCCGGGGCAAAATCTCGGTTGTACCGCAGCAGCGTGGCCATGTCTTTTGCGAGATATTGGGTCGTGAAAATCTCCGCGTCCTCGTGTTCATGGTCGAGCAAACGGCTCAATCGGTAGGACAAAAACATCCCGGTGGACATCACATCGGGGATGTGGCTTTCGGTCATCCATTTTTTCCAGCCGTCGGCCAGCGGTTTGTCAATCGTGATTGTAACATTATATACTACCATTTTGAAATTGGTTATTGGGGAATTGGTTATTGGGGAATTGGTTATTGGGAAATTGGGGTGTGAATTTTAAAATGATTTTGGGCAAAAGTAAAGTCAAAAACTACTTTTGCGGCTCCAAAAAATCTCAATTCCCCAATAACCAATTCTTCAATTTTCCAGTAACCAATTCCCCAATTTTCCAATAACCAATCACTAAAAATGAAGATTACTTTGACAGGCGACCTCGGCAGCGGCAAAAGTGCGGTCTCCAAGATTTTGTGCGAGCGGACTGGTTTTCAATACGTTTCCACCGGAAAAGTGCAGCGGCAACTCGCCGCCGAAATGGGCATGGACACCCTCGAAATGAACCGCCGGGCAGATTGGGATGCTTCGATTGACGAAAAAATCGACGGAATTTTCATCGAATTGGGGCGCGACCCGCACGATTATGTCGTGGACAGTCGGCTGGCGTGGTTTTTCCTGCCCGTGTCCTTCAAAGTTTATTTAAAAGTGGATATCCGTATCGCCGTGCGCCGAATCCTCGCCGACCCGAACCGAAAAAGTGAAGAATACGAAACGGAAGACGAGGCCATCGCCAAAATCACGGCACGAAAACGGAGCGAAAACGAACGTTTTTTGAAAAAATACGGGGCGGATTGTACCAATTTCCACAATTTCGACCTCGTTTTGGACACGTCCGAGCGCAGCCCTGCCGAAGTTTCTGCGCTGATTTTGAAAGCGATGGACATGAAAAATGCGGACGGGCCGTTTCCGCGTTTTTTGTAATTGGAGGTCGAAATTTATTTCGACCATCATGGTC
>JANNMS010000196.1:0-5650 GCA_031398055.1 Saprospirales bacterium
CCACAAAGGCACAAAGGGAACATAAGTTTTTAAAGCAAAATCTTATGGTGCCTTTGTGGTAAAAGATCCATGTGTTCCAATTTTTAAAAAGTAAAACCAATTTTATAACCCAGCAAAAACGCAGGAACATTCGTTTTTTCAGTGGTAAAAGCCGTTTCGACAAGGCCAGTATTTGGGTTCACGAGGGCATAATCTTTTGTCAAACTGCGCTGCCGCAACCCAAAACCGAGGAAAAAATCCGAGAAAAAATTGTCGTTTATCACGCCCCAACCGGTGGTCACGCGAATCAAATCGGTGACGGACAGCGGCGTCGAATAAGTCTTCGAACCCGAATATTGCCGGTTGCCAAATTCGTCAAAGCCGAAAGTCGTGGCATTGTATTTTTTGTACCGGGCCCCGATTCCCATGTAAAAACCTTCGGGCGCGTCGTCGCTGCTGCCGACGTAATATTTCAAAGTCAGGCCGCCCAAAAACCCGATTTTTGGGGTCAGTTCTTCGAAATCAGAAATCTCTTCGTTCAAAATATCGGTAAATGCCCAGGCATATTTTGGTTTCAAGGTGATGCCGATTTGCGGTTCGATAGCAAAATGTTGGTTCAAAACCCGTTCGTACGAAATCGGGAAATCGCCCAAAATGACCATCAATGGCTCTAATTTGATGATGTTGAAAGTCCCCGGTTTGTCGCCGTCTTTGAAATAATCTTCATTTTCCTCGCCAAAAACTTGGATTTCTTTGGTTTTGGATTCCTCCGGTTTTTTCTTCTTTTTATTATTTTTTTGACAAAAAGCGTCGGTGGCGAAAAGCACGGCCACGAGCAAGAAGATGATTTTTAAAAAGTGGTTTATCATTTAATTTAAGATTTTAATTTTAAAAAAATGTCAGAATCAGAATTTGCAAAATTTTAGAATTATCAAAATTGACACCATTTTTGCCGTTGTTGGCGTCCTCGCCAACAACCTTTTTTACTTGGAAACAAGGCTGGAAAAAATGTTTGAATCAGAATTTGCAAAATTTTAGAATTATCAAAATTGGCAACCTTCTGAAAATTCTAAAATTTTGCAAATTCTGATTCTGACTGTTTTTCACGATTTTTTTTCATAAAATCAGGCAAATTCCGCAACGCCGCAAGTTCCCGCATTTTCCCCCGCATTTCTTCCGCCGGGATACCAAAATAGGCTTTTCCGCCTTCCAAATTTTTGGAAACCCCCGATTTTGCCGAAACCACCGCCCCGCGCCCAATCGTTACATTTTGCGCCACGCCGACCTGCCCGTACAAAATCACTTCGTCTTCGATAATCGTTTTGCCGCCGATGCCGACCTGCGCCGCGAACAAACAATTTTTCCCAATCACCGCCCCGTGGCCGATGTGGATTTGGCAATCCAATTTCGAGCCTTCGCCGATGATCGTGTCGCCGCTCACACCTTTATTAATGGTGCAGCCCGCGCCGATGTCCACATGATTTTCGATGATGACCCGCCCGCCGCTGCGCCATTTTTTACGTTTGCCGTCGGCCATTTTTTTAAAATAAAAGGCATCGCCGCCGATGATGCTGCCCGCGCCGATTTGGCAATGTTCGCCGATAATCGTGTATTCTGCGATGTAACAATGACTTTGAATATAAGAATACGCCCCGATCCGAACATTTGGAGCAATAACAACGTGCGGTTCGATGATGGCTGAGGGATGAATAAAACCTCGAAAATCCTGCAATTCATCAATCGGCTCGAACGGACGATGCTCCCGAACCAGCGAATCGTAGGCCTCGAACGGCTCGGACATGACCAAAATCGCTTTGCCCGGCGGGCAAATTTCAGGCGGTTCGTTCAAAAAAATGACCGTTGCCGCACTGTCCAATGCTTTTGAAAAATATTTTTTCAAATCCGAAAACGCGATGTCGCCCGGTTCGACCTTGTGGATTTCGTTGATTCCGGTGGCTTCCAAAGTTTCGTCGCCGATGATTTGGGCTTGGAATTTTTCGGCCAAAAATTTTACAGAAATGGGTTGTGGAAATTTCATTGCTCGGCTGGAATAGGTTCATTTTGAATTTCTGGCGCAGGTTCCGGCAAAATTTCCGGTTCAACTTCCCCCGCCCGCTGCCGTTTCGCCCGCTCTTTTCGTTCGCGTTCGACGGCATCCAATTTATCGTAGGCCTTGATAATTTCTTTGACCAAACGGTGGCGAACCACATCTTCGGCAGACAACTCAACAATCGCGATGCCATCCACATCCTGCAAAATTTCCATCGCCTGCCGCAGCCCCGATTTTTGGTGGTGCGGCAAATCAATTTGAGTCAAATCGCCGGTGATGACACATTTCGCGCTCGGCCCGAGGCGGGTCAAAAACATTTTGATTTGCAAATTGGTCGTGTTTTGCGCTTCGTCCAAAATGATAAAAGCATTGTCGAGCGTCCGGCCACGCATAAATGCGAGCGGCGCAATCTCGATAATCCGGTTTTCCATGAAAAAACTGAGTTTGTCCATCGGCAACATATCGTCGAGCGCATCGTAAAGTGGCCGCAAATACGGGTCAACTTTTTCCTTCAAATCGCCGGGCAAAAAACCCAAATTTTCCCCCGCTTCGACCGCCGGACGGGTCAGCACGATTTTTTTGACCGTTTTATTTTTCAAAGCACGCACCGCGAGCGCGACCGCCGTGTACGTTTTTCCAGTCCCCGCCGGGCCGACTGCAAACACGATGTCATTTTGTTCGGAAGCCTCGACGAGCCGTTTTTGGTTGCGGGTTTTGGCTTTTATCGGTTTGCCCTCGCGGCCAAAAAGGATGGTCGAATTGCCGTCGCCGTTCACCGGGATGCGCACATCGAACGGATTTTCGCCATGCATCAGGTCTTCGACGGTCTGCACCGGCAGTTCTTGGTGTTCGCGGAGGTAGCGGACCATTTGTTCAAATTTGCCTTTCGCCGTTTGTGTGTCTTTTTTTTCGCCGCCGATTTTCAGGCTGCTGCCACGCGAAGTAATTGTGGCATCGGGATGGGCTTTTCGCAAAAGATTTAACTTTGCGTTGTTTTCGCCGAAGAGTTCGACCAAGTCAACTCCTTCGACCGTGAGAATGATTTCGCTCAAATTTTTTTCTCCTTGATTTTTTTGGCAGCGGGTGAGCAGAGATTTTCAAAATTTTTTCTCTTTCGCCATGCCGGTTTTTAGAATAGTAGCACTTTTGTCGCACAAAATTAGGCAGTCCAACGAGGTTTTCCATCAAATTGTTCCTGCCTAATTTTTCAAAACGCCGTTAATTTTTTATGAAAAAACCTTTGCTGATTTTGGTCGCCGGGCCCTACCGTTCTGGCACGAATGACCAACCGGAATTGATCGCCGCGAACGCCGAACACATGAACCAAGTTGCCCTGCAACTTTACAAAATGGGACATTTGCCCGTGCTCAGGGAGTGGTTTGCCTTGCCTTTGATTGAAATTGCGGGTTCAAAAACCATCGGCGACGATATTTTTAATGAAATTTTTCACCCTGTCGCCATTCGACTTTTGCAAAAAATCGACGCAGTTTTGAGGATTGGGGGCGCGTCGAACGGAGCGGACGAAATGGTCAGGATTGGCCGGGAACTTGAAAAATTGGCGTTTTTTTCAATCGAAGAAATCGAAAAATTTAACTAAAAAGAAAACAACAAAACGGCGCAACAACTCAAACTACCCTCCAAAAAGTCTTGTTTTTTATGCAAATCATTACACTCACCACAGATTTTGGCAGCCGCGATTACTTCGCTGGGGCGATGAAAGGCGCGATTTTGAGCCGGATTTCCGAGTCGGTTGCGGTCAATTTTGTGGATGTTTCCCACGAAATCGAGCCGTACAACATCGTGCAAGCGGCTTTGATTTTAAAAAATGTGTACCCCGAATTTCCGGCAGGCACGATTCATTTGGTCGCGGTAAATTGTGTTTATCAAACCGATGCCCGTTTTTTGGTCGCCCGACGCGACGGTCATTTTTTCTTCCTGCCAGACAACGGTTTGTTGGCTTTGATTTTTGGTGAAATGGCTGAAAATGAAGTCGTTGCGTTGCCGTCGGGCGAACCGGAACATTTTGCGGTGAAAAAAATATTTGCCGACGGCATTTCAAAATTGGCGGGCGGAGCGGATTTTGAAAACCTCGGCGAACCGGCTGGCGAACTGCTCCAACGCATTCAAATTCAACCGGTTACGACAAAAAACAGGATTCGCGGAACGGTTTTGCACATCGACAATTTTGGAAATGCGGTGGTCAATATTTTCAAAGAAACTTTTGAAAAAGTGGCCGACGGTCGCCCGTTTTCGCTTTTTTTCAAACGCCACGACCCGATTACCGTTTTGTCAAAAAACTATTCGGATGTCGAGGTGGGCGAGCCGCTTTGTCTTTTCAATTCGGCTGGGCTGCTCGAAATTTCGATTTACATGGGTCGCGCTGCGGGGTTGCTGGGTTTGAAACCGGAAGATGTTGTTGAAATTTCTTTTGAGTGATGTTTTGTCATTCAGGAGGGATCCGTCTCAACCCAGTTTTAACCCAAAAACTGGGTTGAGACGGATTCCTCCTGAATGACAAAAAACAATTTATTCCCTTATAAAGCTCTTGTAAAAATTTACTTTTTCTTATGATAAAAGATGAACCGTTTTCCATCTCGGTTAATTCAGAAACTGAATTTTCCATCCAACCCAACGAAGCCAAATCGCTCGACGTTTTGCACGTTTCGGATAACGTTTTTCAAATTTTAAAAAATGGAAAATCGTACCACGCCGAGTTGGTTTCGACCGATTTCGCCCGTCGGATTTTCAATTTTCGCATCGCCGGACAAATTTTTGAGGTCAAAATTTCTGACCATTATCAACGGCTTGTCCAAAAAATGGGGCTCGGCGTGGCCACTTCCCAAAAAATGAATTCGGTAAAAGCACCGATGCCCGGCCTCGTTTTGGAAGTGCCCGTCGTGCCCGGTCAAAAAGTGGAAAAAGGCGACGTGCTCGTAATTTTGGAAGCCATGAAAATGGAAAACATCATCAAAGCCACGGGCGAGGGACAAGTAAAATCGGTGAAAATCCAGCGCGGCGCGGCGGTGGAAAAAGGGCAATTATTGATTGAGTTAGAATGAAAAAGATTGATTTTCAACAAAAAACCGAGCCAATCACGCCCGACGAGGCACTCGCAAAACTCGAAAATTACTGCGCCTACCGAGAACGCAGCCCTGCCGAGGTTCAAAAAAAATTGAAAGATTTGGGCATGGAAGGCGAGGACGCTGCGCAGATTTTGACGGTTTTGGAAAACGACAATTTTTTCAACGAGGAGCGTTTTGCCCATGCTTTTGCGGGCGGAAAATTTCGAATGAACGAGTGGGGAAAAGTGAAAATCCGCACCGAACTTCGGCTGCGCGGCATCCAAAATCGGTTCATCGAAGCGGCACTCACCGAGATTCCCGACCGGGAATATTGGAAAACTTTGGAAAAATTGGCCGAGCGGAAAATGGCCACACTTCCGCCCGGCGAACCTTTCAAAAATTCCCAAAAATTAGGCGCGTATTTGATGCGCTGCGGTTTTGAACAGGAATTGGTTTTTCAATATTTGAACTATGAACTATGAACTATGAACTATGAACTATGAACTATGAACTATGAACTATGAACACCACTTTTCAAAATGTTCATAGTTCATAGTTC
>JANNMS010000219.1:0-44309 GCA_031398055.1 Saprospirales bacterium
AAACTATAAATTTTTAGTGTTCATAGTTCATAGTTCATAGTTCATAGTTCATAGTTCATAGTTCATAGTTCATAGTTCATAGTTCATAGTTCATAGTTCATAGTTCATAGTTCATAGTTCATAGTTCATAGTTCATAGCTCAAATTAAAGGTCTTCAAAATACCGGCGCGCATTCCGGTTAAAATTCCCCTGCATTTTTGTCGCATCGTGGTAATTATCGCCCTGATATTCTTCCCCGGCGTTGCGGCGATACAATTCACGTTCCCAGCGCGGGTTATTGATTTCGCCGCGCGCGTTCGAATGCAATGTGATAAAATCCGCACCGGCCAAAGTTGGGTTGTAAAACAAAAATTTCACGTTCGTCTGTTTGGTTTTTGGAAAATTATAGTACACCCAGATTTCGTAGGGCGGCGCGGCGGGGTCGTCCTCGACGTGAACCAAATCGTCTGGTCGGCCATATTTCATAAAAGTCCTGCCGCGGTCGGTTTCAAAACCCAAACCGAAGCCTGATTTGAAAGTTTTGTCGGCAGCGCGAGCCGTTTCCATGTATTTATTGAATTCCAATTCCGGGTTGTTGGCATCTCGGCGGACAAAAAAATTGAACAAAAACAAGCGCATCGGTTTCAAATCTGTGCCTTTCAACATCAATTTAATGGTTTCCGATTCGTCGTTTTCGGCGTTCGGCGCGGCGGCTCGGATGGCGTACCGCAAAGTTTCCTCGTCCAAATCTTTTGTAAATTGTTTGTCCAAAATCTCCGGGGTGAGTTCGTTGGCCGTCAAAGTTTTGAACGGATTGCTGCGCTGGAATTCGAGTTTTCGCTCGGCCAAAAGTTCGCCAGCCCGATTTCGGAGTTCGACGGTCAACAAATAATTGCCGCTCACCAAATTCGAAATATCCATCTGGATCAAAACGGCATCGATGTCCGAAACCTTCTTTTTCTGCGTCCCGACCGAAACCAAACGGCTCAAATTGTTGCCCATTTGTTGTTCGATGACCGAACGGACGGCGTAATCCGTCAGCCCGGCAATTTTGTTGGAATTATAAATTTCAGCATAAAATGCCAGCCGTGTCGCCATCCGGTTGTAAAAATTGAACGGAAGCGGCTCCAAAAAATAGCCATTTTTGACAAAAGGATTGTCCATCGAGTTGTCCGGTTTAAAATCCCGGAGCAGTTGGATTTCCGAAAGGTGGATTTTATCGGAAAAATTTATCTCAAAAATTGACTTGAAAACATCGCGATTGGTCGAGTCAAATTTGTCGACAAACGTGATTTCGAGTTCATATTTTCCGTTCGGCAAGGCCATCCTTTTCACATCCAACAAAGTTTCCGGGCGTTCGGTGATTGGGGAATTAAGCAAATATTTTTCAAAATTCTGCACTTTTTCACCTTGTTTTATCAAAATCAAAGTCTCCACGCCCGCCTGCAAACGGGTGGAATCCACGGCTTTGAAAGTGACCGAGGCAGCAGCGATTTCAATATTTATTTCAATATAATGCTGCTCTCCGTTGGTATAAATGGAGTACGAAACGCCCGTGTCAAGTGCATTTGCCGTAAAAATTTTTAGGAAAAACAGGGAAATCAGGGTGAAACGGAAGACGGATTTGGAAAGCATAGCGATTAATTTAGTTGATTAGTGATTGGTTAACTGGCTTTGAAACCACGTTTACGAAACTTTAAAAGTTTCGTAAACGTGTCCGGTTCTGACTGGCGATTGGCCTCTCAAATTTCAGGTTTTTTCCAAAATCCAACCCACATTTTTTATCCAAAAGTCAGGTTTCTGAAAAGAAAAAACTCAATTGCCAAGTTCGCCAACCAAATGCACGAGGCCGTCCACGATAAATTGGACGCCGATGGCGATGACCAAAAAACCCATAATCCGGGCAATCGCGTTCAAACCGCTGACGCCCAAAACGCGAAAAAGGAAAGGCGCAATCCGCAAACAGCCCCAAACCATAAAAGTCACCGCGAAAATCGCCGCGATGATTTGCCAACGTTCCTGCCAAGAATTGTGCTGGTTGAACTGCGTGATGAGGTAAGAAATGGAGCCGGGGCCGCTCAAAAGTGGCATGGCCATCGGCGAAAAAGCAATGTCGGCTTTGTTTTCATCCGAAATTTGGCGGGCGCGTTTGTCCACGCCGCGTTGTTTGGCGAGGTTTTGCGACATCAAACCAAAACCGGAAATCAGCAAAGCCATGCCCCCGGCAATCCGCAAAGCATGGACGGTGATGCCGAAAAAACTCAAAATCCAGGCCCCCGCGAGAAAAAACGTGGTCAAAATCAGGAAAAAATAGAGGCTGGTTTGCAGCGCGATTTTGTTGCGTTCTTCTTTGCTGCGTTCGCCGGTCAGGGCGATGTAAACTGGGATCGCGCCCGGCGGGTCGACGATGGAAAAAAGGGAAAAAAGGGTGCCGATGAAAAATTCCATAAATTGAGAATTGAAAAAATCTGAATCAGAATTTGCAGAAATTTAGAATTTTTAAAATGTTTGAATCAGAATTTGCAAGATTTTAGGATTTTCAGAATGTGAGAAGCCAATTCTGAAAATTCTAAAATCCTGCAAATTCTGATTCAGACATTTGAATTAATTCAATCCCGGATTGCTTTTTCAAAAAATGCATCGCGTTCATTTTTGGTTTTTGGCCTGATTTCTTGAACCACACGAAAACCGACAAACCACGAATCGGGGTTCCACCACCTGCTTTTTGGGATCTGCGGATCGCGTGCTTGCCATTTGGGTTCGCTTTTTTTGCGGGCTGCGGAGCGAAGCATTTCAGAATAATCTTCAAAACTGCCGCCGCGCACCGTCCGGGCGTGTTTTTTTGTAGGAAAATTGATTGGATTGGTGAAAATCGAATCGCTTTTTGGCAAATATTCGGGCAAGTAAAAATCCAAAGTCCACTCCGCCACATTTCCGGCCATGTCGAAAAGCCCCCAGCCGTTCGGTTTTTTTTGGCCAATTTCATGGTAACTTGATGGGCTGTTTTCAAAAAACCAGGCAAAATCGGTGGCCAATTTTGGATCATCTCCCCAAAAAAACGCGGTCGTCGTGCCTGCACGTGCCGCAAATTCCCACTCGGCTTCGGTCGGCAAACGGTAAAAATCGCCCGTTTTTTCGCTCAACCATTGGCAATATCGCAGTGCAGATTGCTGGGTCATCGTCGCGGCGGGCAATCGGCCTTGTTTTCCGCGACCGTACGTAAAATCATAATACGGCGGGGAGGGTCGGGAAATGGCATCGGCGGTGAATTTTTCAGCCGCCGCAGTCGAATCCGAATCTTTTTCGCGGAGTGCAAAAAGCAAAAATTCATCCCAAGTTACCTCGTGCGTGCCGATCCAAAATGAATCGAGCATGATTGAAAATTGGGTTTCATTTTCGCCGCGACCGGGTTCGGTTTTTGGGCTGCCCATCGAAAAAGTATCGCCAGGAAGCAGCAACATTTCAAAATTTATAGAAGTGCCGGGGATTTTGACCGTTTGATTTTGGGGAAAAATGGGTTGGATGGTTGTCAAAACCAGCAAAAATTGGAGTGAAAACGATACTTTTATATTCATAAAAAAATCAAGCAAGCCATTTTTGGTTGTCAAAATTCGAACTCAAAAGTGGTCATGCTTTTTGAATTTCCTTTCCAAAATTTACTGTTTTCAAAAAAAACGTGCTGTTTGGTCAACCCAACAGCACGTTTTATCAATTTTTTGAAAAATTACCCCCGAACCAATTTCTCCATTTTTACCCCATTTTTCGTCCGCAAAACTACCCAAAAAACACCCAGCGGCAGCCCCGGCAGCGCAACTTCCAATCGCTGTTTTCCAGACATAAACATTTGGTTTTCAGCAAGTTGAAAAACAATTTGCCCGGTAGCGGATTGCAAAACAAGACCCACTGGACTGCTTTCAAACTGCTCCCATTCCACAAAAAATTTGTCGGAAAATGGGTTTGGGAAAACCTGCAAACCGGGTTCGCGCAGCGGTTCTTTTTCCGCAGAAATCATTTCGAGGTGCAAAAAAACCGTGCTGTCGCAGCCCAAAAATCCAGTCAAATTGCAGGTGAAAATGCCGGGCGCGGAAATATTTTGCCCACAAAATTGAACCGAACTGCCCGCTGGAATCGTGTCAAAAACGTCGGTCGTGGACGTATTTATCAAACCCAAATTGACTTGAACAATGCTGTCGCAGCCAAAAACCGAACCGCCGGAAATCAAAACTTCGCCCGTCAAATGGTTTTTGTCAAAAACTTGTCCGCCGATTTTCACAGTTTCATTTTCACAAATCAATTTTGAAAATTGGCTGTAAACCGCGTTCGCCAAAGTGAAATTTTTCACCAAAGTATCCGAGCCAAATTGGTTTTTCACAATCAAAGTTGCCGTGTAATTTCCGAAGCCAGGAAAGGTCGCCCACACATCGTTATCCGTTGAAAATGAAGGACTTGCACCCGGAATCGACCAAAAAATGGAGTCCGGGCTGCTGCCCGAAAAATTTTGAAAAGCCGCGTAAAATTGGCCGCACTGATTCGGCAAAACGATGTTGAAATTGGCCACCGGCGGAGCCTCGACAGTGACGTTTTTTAAAATCGTGTCCGAGCCGCACAGCGAGAAAACCACCAATTTGACTGGAAAAACACCGTTGTTGAAATAAAAACGGTCAAATTCCCAAGCCGCGACCGTCGTGCCGTCGTGCAAAATCCATTTCACCGAATCAATTCCGGTGGCTAAATTTTTGAACCGGACGACTTGTTTTTCAATTTCAAAAGAAAAATCTGCCGTCGGCAAACCCGGCACTTTCACAAAATCCGAAACGATGGTCGTGTGCTGGCCGAGCGCGTTTTTTGCGGTCAACGAAACTTTGTATTTTCCGGGAGCCGAAAAAACAGAAATCGGGTTCGCTGCGGTCGAAGTTTCGGGCACGCCGCCGTCAAAATGCCACAAAAACTCGGTGGCATTTTTTGAAAGATTTGAAAATTGGACGGCAAACGGCGCGCAGCCGACATGTTTTTGGGCCGAAAAAACGGCCAACGGCAGGGCGGGCGGCAGTTCGTTTTCCGTCAAAAAAATCGGGCTGGCGGTCAGTAAAATATTTTCCGGGGAAATTTTGGTTTGATTTTTTGACTTTGCCCAATCCCAATTTTTCAAATACAAATCATTGATTCCCAGCGAGTTGGGAAAAGAAAACGTGGCCACGTCATTTTCAGAAAGGTCTATCCATGTTTTTGCCCACAAAACGTACACGTATTTTCCGAGAGCATCACGAAAGGCAAAACCAGCAATTTCGAGCGGCAAATTGAGTTCCGCCGTCCGGTCGGCGTCAAATTTTGTGTTGAAAAGCACATCCGACGCCGTGCGAAATGCCTCGCCAGCCGGGGTCAATTTTTGGCTGCCAGCAGGCACATTTTCCAAACTCGAATACAAACCCATCAAATCGTCGGGGCCGGTGGCAAAAGAAAACGGTTTTGCCTCGCTCAAACGGTTGGCATTGAACTGCACAAAATCGCTCGCGGCGGTTTCCACCATTGCTTTCACGAGGTAGTTTCGCTGGGCAATTTCGCCGCCGAAATATTCCCCAAAAATTTTTCGCGGCGTGTTGGCCTCGGTCACCACCCATTTTTTTTCGGGAAATTGCTGGCCGTCGAAACCGTATTTTCCCAAAACTTCTTGAAACTTTTCGCGGGTCGCAAAAATGCCTTCCGCCGCTGCGTCGCTGTGCCGTTGGTAAATTGTTTGACCCAAATTATGGTCATAAAACGAGGTCGAGCCGTCCACAAATGGGTAGGAATTGAAGCCGAGCGCATCAAAATACGCGCCGCCGCCGTGCGGAAAATTGGCCGTCGGCATGCCCGGAGTCGCCGCGTCGGGGTTGTCGGTGTTCCTCAAAAGTGCATCCAAAAAACTCGGATAACCGATGCCCCCGAGCAAAACGTAGCCGTCCGGGTCGAGTTTTTTGACGATTTCAAAAGTGATTCGCAGCATCCGAACGTAGGTTTGGATGGGCGCACGGAGCGAGGTGGCGCAGGGTTCGGGGTCGTAATCCCACCAATTTTCGGGCTCGCCGGGCGGCAGCCAACCATATTTTCCGGTCAAATCAAAATCCGGGGAATCATAAACTTCCCAAAACTGAACTTGGTCGCGGTATTTTTCAACGGTTTTAAAAACGTAAAAAGCGAAGGGGTTCAGTTCATTTATCGGCGAGCCGTTTTCGCCTCCATCCCAAATATCGGCGTACAAATTTTTAAAAATCAAGGGTTGGTCGTTCGGGCAAAAATTCCAAGTTTCGCGGGCGGCATCGTTCGGCGAACCCAAAATGACGGTGTTGTCCGACAAATTCAAATTTTCAAAATGCTGAAATTCTTTTTCGCGGATGTCGTAGCCCCAAAAATCGAGAAAATACTGCGGCAACAAAAATTTCCCGGAGCGGACGCCCGCGCCCGGTTCATTTTTCAAAACATTTCCAGCGGCGATGTCTGCCAGATTTTCATCCGCCCAACCGGCGGGCGATTTGAAAGTCGTGCCGGCCCGAAATGGGCGGTTGAACGCCGCGACGGAATCGAGTGCCGTAAAATTTTCGCCCGGCTCGGTCGGCGCGTCAATGTCGTAAGTGATTGAAAATGAACGGTCTCCGCACTGATTTTGGGCTGTGAGCGTCACCGAAAATTGGCCGTCATTTTCAAAAACATGGTCTGGATTTGAAATTTCAGAAACGCCGCCGTCGCCAAAATCCCAGAAAAAACCAGCGGAATTGGCTGTGGACAAATTTTGAAAATGAAAATATCCGCCGCCCGAACTGGCATCGGCGACAAAATTTGCCGTCGGCAAACTGTCCACACGAATCGTGATTTTTTGTTCGGAAACGACCTCGCCCGTGCCGGTTTTGATAAAATGGTGCGTCGCCTCAAAAATCCCTTTTTGAAAAAACGTAACTTTTGGTTTCGACGAAGTTGAAATCGAGGGCACGCCGCCGGGGAAAAACCACCGATCTTCCAAAACAGCGATGTACGGAAACATCTCAAAATTGACTTCGAGCGGTGTGCAACCCGTCGTTTTGTCCACCGAAAACGCGGTTTCCGAGAAAAAAACGGGCGTCGCGGTCAGTTCGACATTTTCCAAAACGTCCCACATTTCCGATTTTCCGGTTTTTGAAAAATCCCAATCTTGACGGAGCAGGGGCAATCCATTTGTCAAATTTGACAAATCGTAATTGGCGTAGGCAAATTCGGAGCGGTCGTTTTTGGTTTTTGCCCAAATTACAAAAGTCGTGAGTTGGCTTTTTTCATCGATAAATGCTGCGCCGCCGATTTGGCTGGGCAAATTCATGGCCGCCGTTTTTGCAGCATCGAATTTTTTCCCGGTGAGCACATCGGCAGCCGTTTTCAGCGCGATGGCCTCGCTGGTTTTTTCCTGAAAAATGCCGTTGTGCACGTCCAATTTTTTGTACAAACCCATCACGTCGAATTCAAAAGTGGCTTTTGCCTCGGTTTTTGCTTCGGCGAGGGCATAAATATGCATGGCTGCAAAATTTTCGCGGGCGCACTGGACGAAGGCTTTTATCATAAAATTTTTCTGCAATTCCTCGCCACCCATCAAATTTGGAGGAAATTCGAGACGCGGGACGTTGATTTCGGTGACCAACCAGATTTTTTCTGGAAATTTCGAGCCGTCGTAGCCATGCTTTTTCAGGACGGGCGTGAACCGGTTTTTGACAATCGAAATACCTTCCGCCGCCCGGTCGGAGTGGCGGAAATAATCAAATTCCTGCGTTGCGTCATTAAAATCGCGGACGCTCGAATCGAAATGCGGGTAACTGTGGTAGCCGACCGCATCAAAATACGCGCCGCCGCTGCGCGGAAAATTTGGGGTGATTTTGCCGCCGTCGGGGTTGTCGGTGTTCCTCAAAACGGCATCCAAAAACGATGGATAACCAACGCCGCCGCACAAAACGTAGGCCGTTGGGTCGGCGGTTTTGATGACTTCGTAGGCAATTCGGAGGAGGCGAACGTAATGTTGGATGGGCGCGCGGAGTTTGTAATCGCAGGGCGTGGGGTCGTTGTCCCACCAATTTGCGGGCTGGCCGGGGTTGGAAAAACCGTGCAAACTGGTGTAATCGAAGCCCGGTTCGTTCCAAATTTCCCAAAATTTGATGTAGTTTTTGTAGCGCGTGGCCATTTTCCAAAAATAGAGTGCCGCGTGATTTTGGTCGTTGACTGGGGTTCCATTCGCGCCGCCGTCCCAAATTGGGTCGTACATATTTGAAAACAACTCACTTTGATGGTCGGGGCAGTAAAAATTGGGGTCGCGGTGGTCGTCCGACGGAAAACCGACGATGGCGGTGTGGTCTTTCATTCCCAAATTTTTGTAATATTCGAAAGTTGGGATGCGGATGTCGTAGCCGTATTTTTCAAGAAAAATTTCGGTCAGACCGGGGCGTAAAGTTTTTGCGCCGATGCCTTCGATTCCGTGCGTCGGGTTTCCGGCGGCAAAATCGGCGAGATTGTCATCTGAAAAACCGGGGATTGAACCTGGGTTTACGCCAGCCAAAAACCCAGTTTGGTAGGGCTGGATGGTGTCGTTTGCCGTGAAATTGGGCTGTGAAAAAAGATTATTTTGGAAAAAGATTAGGCAGAAAATCAGCGTAGCGATGCGATTGAGGTAGTTAAAAGTGGGCATGGCAGTGATTTGTAAAGTTTGATTTTATACGATATTGATTTTGATTTTTCATCAAAGACGTAAATCGCGGGTGTTTGTAACAAATTGCGAATTTAACAGGACTCAAATTTACGAGCGGACAAGTTTGAAAATTGACGGAATGGAAAAATGGTTGGTAGTGGACATAAATTACGTGAAATCACAACTTAGAATCAGGCAAAGTTTTGGACAGTTTTTACTTTTGTCTTTCAAATAAACTTTAAAAAAAATGACGATTCCAGCAAATTCACCAGATGAATATGTGGCAGGTGTGGACGATGCCCGCCGCCCATTTTTCGAAAAACTCCGCGAAACGGTGGTCGAAAATTTGCCCGACGGCTTTGAAGAAAGGATGAGTTACGGGATGATTGGGTATGTTGTGCCGCACGAAATTTACCCAGCGGGGTATCATTGCGACCCAAAATTGCCGATAGGAATTGCGGCGATTGCGGCGCAGAAAAATTTTCTCGCGCTGTACCACATGGGTATTTATTCGATGCCGGAGCTTTTGACTTGGTTCGTTGACGAGTTCCCAAAACACAGCAAAAGCAAGTTGGATATGGGCAAAAGTTGCATCCGTTTTAAAAAACCGGCAGAAATCCCGTTCGATTTGATTGGTCAGTTGATTCGGAAAATTTCGGTGGCGGAGTGGATTTCGGGTTATGAAATGGCATTAAAACGATGAAAAACAAGTCAACCTGCCAATTTTTTTTCCAATTCCCGCACCCGTTTTTCCAATTCCGGCAATTGTTTGAAAATGGAATGCGCCCGGAGATAATCGCCGTACTCGAAAGCGGGGCTGCCCCAAAGTTTTGAATCCTCTTTTTTGATGTTCGATCCGATGCCGCTTTGGGCTTGGATTTGGGTGCCGTCGGCGATGGAAATGTGCCCGGCCACGCCAACTTGGCCGCCGAGCATGATATTTTCACCGATTTTTGCACTGCCCGCCACGCCGACTTGCGCGGCAAACGCGGTATTTTTTCCAACCACCACATTGTGGGCGATGTGGACGAGGTTGTCCAATTTTACGCCCGATTCGATGAGCGTGCTGCCCAAAGATGCACGGTCAATGCAGGTGCAAGCACCGATTTCCACATTGTTTTCGATGACGACATTGCCCACTTGGGGTACTTTTTTCCAAGTTTTATCGGGCTGCGGGGCGAAACCAAAACCATCCGAACCGATGACGGCATTTGCATGCAGGATGCAATTATCGCCCACCAGGCATTCATAAAGGATGCGTACGCCGGGGTAAATGGTACAGTTGTCGCCAACGTGGACGTTTTTTCCGATGAAAACTTGAGGGTAAATCCGGCAATTTTCGCCGACCACCGCTCCCGATTCGATGACCGAAAACTCGCCGACAGAAGTGCCTTTTCCCACCTTTGCTTTGTGGTGGATGTGCGCCAAATCGGAAACCCCGAGTTCTGCTTTTCCATTTTCACCAAACATTCCGAGCAAAAACGCGAGGCTGCTGCGCACATCTTTTACCCGAATCATCGTGGCTGCGACGGGTTGGACAGGTTGAAAATCTTCCTGAACCATCAGTACGGCGGCACGGGTGGAGTAAGCAAATTGCTCATATTTTGGGTTGTCAAAAAAGGTAAATTCGCCCGGTTTTGCATCTTCGATGCGGGCGGGTTTGGAAACGGTCACGAGTGGGTTTCCTTCGATGCTGCCATGCAGCAATTCAGCGAGTTGAGCGGCGGATATTTTCATTCGAGAATTAAAAACAGGAATAAAATGGTCGGGCAAAGGTAGTAAATTGGTTGATTGGTTATTGGTTACTGGGAAACTGGTTATTGGGAAATTAGTTATTGGAAAATTAGTGTACCCAATAACCAATTTTCTAATTTCCCAATAACCATTAACTATTCCCCCTTTTTCCAAAAATGGTGCAAGTCAAAAACGACCCCCAATTGGATATTGCTGCCTGCAAACCGAGCGTCCTTTTGCCCTGAATTGCTGGGCGAATAGGTGAGCGTATTGTTTAACAAAACCGGGCCGATCCGCCAGCCGAACTGAAAAGCATATTCGGGCAGCCACATCGGGGAGTCTTCTCGGATTCGTTCGATGATTTGGCGGTCAATTTCGTCAATTTTGTAGTCGACCAAACCATTGGTGAATTGGAGGTGGCAAAGCCGCAAGCCGAGTCCGAGGTGCAAAAATTTGTACTGCGTGGACAAACCAGTTTGAAAAAACAACCGCCGAAAATTCAAATCTGCAAAACGTTCTGCCCCAAAAAAATTGTAGGAATTGCCTTTTCCCACCCCACCAAAAATACTGAGGACGCTGTTTTGGTTCAAAGATTGGTAACCACCGAGGCCAACTTCGACAAAATTCCCTTTTCCCCATTCCGAAAGTCCGGTGGCGTCGTTGATTTTGTCGCGGTCGCTGCTGGCCGTAAAATAATTGACCATCACTGCCCCATGTTTGATCGGGCTGTAAACGGCCTGCGCTTCCCACGCCGAATATTCTGGCCCGAAACCGATGCCACCAGAAATCATGGCGTCGTGTTGGTTTTTTAAATGTGGAATTTGGATGGAGTTTGGGGCATAATATCGGTGATTGCAGGCGGAAAGCATCGCCAAACTGATGGCGAAAATCAAAAACGAGGGTTTATTTTTTTTCATTTTTTCTGTCATTTTAAAAAAAAGAGCCTTCTGGAACACATCCAAAAAGGCTCAATTTTTCATGTTTAGGTAAATTTTAGGTATGCCGCCTGTGTGTTTATTTGAATGGGTTCGAGAATCTTTCTTCCACCGCGATGGTATTGTCAGTCAATGTTTTCAGGAAAGTAATCAAATCTGCTTTTTGGGTGGCTGTCAAATTCATGCCACCTGCCGGCAAATTGGCGTGCAAATTCGGGTGGTTTTTGATGCCTGAACTGTAATGTTCGACCACATCTTCCAAAGTTTTGATACGACCGTCGTGCATGAAAGGTGCAGACAATTCGCAATTTCGGAGCGTTGGGATTTTGAAAGCACCATCCGTCCCGGGCATTCCAGCAAAATCAGCGATGCCACCGACACCCAAATCTGCACCAGTTTCTGCATCCAAACCATTGTTTGCATAATTGAAAACCGGGCGACCGGCCACCGGGCTGTGGCAACTGGCACATTTTGTCATGTAAATTTCCTTGCCGGCGTTTTCCTGTGCCGTGAATCCGTCGAAATTTTCCTTCACCGGTTCGTCGCCATAAACATAGCCGCTCGAATATTTTTTGCGGGCTTCCACATCAAATTTGCTTTGATAACTGCCCATCGCGTCAATAAAATTGGAAATGGCATCCAAAACATTGGCCTCATTGATCACGCCATTTTCATAAGCCTCCTCGAAAAGCACTTGATAATAAGGTTGTGCTTTCACCATGCTGACCACCTCATCCATGTGCATATCCATTTCTTTTGGATTGGTGATGGCCGCTTTTGCCTGGTCGGTGGCATTTGCCGCGCGATTGTCCCACAAAAAACGGATGGCATTCGAGCCGTTCAAATCCACACCATAATAGGCCGAAAAATTGGCGACCGAGCCCAAAGCAATCGCGTTGCGGTCACCTTCCCGGTCATCCACGCCGAGGCTGACGGCTTTGTTATCTGAAAAACCGATGTCCTGACGGTGGCAAGAACCGCAAGCAATCGTCCCGGTGCGCGAAAGTTTTTTGTCATAAAACAAAACGCGACCCAACGTGGCTCTGTCGTCAGATACTTTTCTGGGGAAAAGTCCTTGCCGGGCGAGATGTTCCGGGAAATCAATTTCGTAATTTTCCGGCAAATCCGGCAAATCCAAAGTTTGGTCGAGGATGTTTTTTTGCTCTTCTGTGTAGTAAAAATAAGGAATGTTGGGTTCGCCGCACGAAACGAGCAGCACAACGCCCAAAATCAGGCTGAAAACGGAAAATGATTTATTCATGATCTGAAATTTTTTTTAGTTAAAAATATGGGTAAAAGTCAAACAAGTCGCTGGAATCAATGACGGTCGGGAATCATAAAACGGTTGGTTTCCAATTGGTACTTTTTGAAAATTTTTTGCTGCACGTTTTGTCATATTTTTTTCATAATTTTTTTAGACGTGTGCACCAAAAATCCGAAAAGCAACCTTGCCTGTTATTGATTTTCTTTTTGAAAAAAACTTATCCGTCTCCGTTGAGGTAGATAAATCGGTAATTTTGCCGCACAAAACGATAAAATAAATATCAGCATGGTCGCAGGATTTTTTAAAATTCAATCCGTTTTTTGGCTCGGATTTTTATTTTTGTCCGCTTGCCAAAACACCCAAAATTGCCGCGATTTGATAGGCATTTGGTCAAATCGGGAAGGTCAGAAACTGATTTTTCAAAAAGACAATTCCGCACTTTGGCTTTTCCAATTTGGCAGCAGAACCGACTCTTTTTTTATTACCTATAAATATGACTGCAAAAAGCAACCCGCTGCACTCGACCTTTCGAATTTTGCATCGGGTTCGCTCGCTGGGAAAACACTTTTCGGGATTTTGGAATGGACAAACGATTCGTCGTTCCGTTTCGATGCCGAGCCGGGAAATTCGCCCGAAATTCGCCCCAAAAGTTTTAATCTCGAACAAGTTCAAACGTTTATCAAAAGCAAGTAAAAATGAAAAATTGGCCGCTCTGGGAAGTTTTTATCCGCTCAAAACAAGGTTTGAGCCACAAGCACGTCGGCAGTTTGCACGCCGCCGATGCTGAAATGGCACTCGAAAATGCCCGCGATGTGTACACCCGCCGAAATGAAGGCGTGAGCGTTTGGGTCGTCGAATCGAAAAATATCCATGCTTCGACCGAGGATGTCGACGCGTTTTTTGACCCGGCGAACGATAAAATTTACCGGCACCCGACGTTTTACAATTTGCCGGACGCCGTAAAACACATGTGATTTTGTGCCGCCCGCCGCAGCAATTTCCAATGCGAAATCATGCCGCCCCACCAACTCACCTGCTGCACTTGCAGCCCGGTTTTTGCCAAATTTCGATAAATAATTTGTGAAATTTTTGGGTAAAAAACATGGCTCACAGTCGGAAAAAGATGGTGCGCCACATGGCAATTGAACCCACCGAAAATGTGGCAAGCCGCCGGCCGCAAGGCATGAAAATCGACGGCCGTTTTTATTTGATGCGTGGCCCAATCATCCGACAAATTTCCGGCCTGATTCAAGGTTGGGTAAAAACTGTTTTCAACGTGGTGCGACATCAAAAACGTCCACAAAAGCAGTTGAGATTGCACCAAATGCATGGCAAAAAAAGCCGTTCCGATTTGAAAAATGGAAAAATCAGTGGCCAAAACCGGCAGCACCAAAAACAAAAACAAGTAGCCAGTTTTTCCCAAAATCAGTTTTGCCCAAGCCGATTTTGGGTGATTTTTTGGAAACAAGTGGCCGTGCTGTCGCCCAAAAAACAGCGCGAAATCTTTAAAAAACACCCAAATCAAGGTGTAAAAACTGTACAAAACAGGTGCGTAAAAATGTTGGAACCGGTGGCGCGGCAGCCATTTTTCGTGCGGTGAAAGTCGGATCAGCGACTGCGTTTCCATGTCCGCGTCAAATTTTTGGAGGTTCGGAAAAGGGTGGTGCGCATGCAAATGCCGCTGTTTCCAGAGGTATCCGTTCGCCCCGAGCAGCCCGAAAATCATTTCAAAAACCACTGCATTCCACTTTTTTTCTTTGAAAATCGAACCGTGCGCCGCGTCGTGCGCAAAATTGAAACCGGCCAAAACCAAAAAAATACCGGAGAAAACGAATCCCGCGATCAACCCAAAAATGGTTTTTGCCAAAAAAATTTGCGCCAGCGAAATTCCAAATGCTGCTGCCAAAATTGCCGCTTTTGCCCATAAAATGCGCCGCGCAGCCCGATTGTCGGCACGTTGAAGCATTTCCAAAACCTCTTTTTGGATGACCCAAAACCAGTTTTTTTCGGTTTGCGGCTTTGCAAATTGAGGCACAGCGGATATTTGAAATTGAAAATTTGCCATTGGATAATGGTTTTTTGAAAAAAAAATTGGAGGTCGAAATTCATTTCGACCCGCCCCACAATTTATGCGCGCCCCATTTTGTACAAAAATCGAAAATGCGAAGCCAAAGCCTTCGGGTAAGGCATCTCATTGTAAATCAAACCATGTTTTTCAGCAGTTTTTCGCAAAATCGGCAGCAAATCCAGGTAGTGCGTGTGGCAAATATTTGGCAACAAATGGTGCAAAGTATGTGCGTTGAACCCGCCGAGTGTCCAGTTTAAAAAACGGGAATCGGGGTTGTAATCCACCGAAGTTTTGAGTTGCAAATTTGCCCAACTCATTGACAACGAGCCGTTTGCATCCGGTTCGGGGTGTTCAACTTGATCCGAAAGATGCGACACGCCCAGCACGCCGGTAAAAATGACGGACACCAAAAAATGGTTCAGAAAAAATGCCAGCAGCACATTTCCCCAACCGATTTCGAGGAAAAAAATGGGGATGAAAATCATGTAGCCGAGGTAAAAAATTTTGTAAAAAACCAACCTGATTACCTCCGCCGGCGGGATTCTGAAATGAATGGTCCGGGATGATTTTCCAAAAATCATCAAAGTTTCGCGGATGAAAAACCAGTTCAAAGAATACAAAAGGTACAAAAATGGCGCGTAAATATGTTGAAAACGATGCCATTTTTCCAGTTTTTGGTTTTGGGTCATCCGCACCGCCGGGTTGTTCAAAACGTCGATATCGCTGCCCTCGACATTGGTGTAGGCATGGTGCGATTCGTTGTGGTATTTCCGCCAAACGTACCCGTTGTTCCCTTGCAAATGAAAACTGAGCGAAAACAGCCAATCGTTCAATTTTTTACTTTTTGCGATCACGCCGTGTGCCGCATCGTGCGAAACATTGAACGCCGTGAGCAGTACGAAAAAACCGGTCAGCAAGTAAAAAAAGTAAAATCCCGCGACCGATTTTGAGGTCAAAAGCAAAAAATAACTCGCCGCGACCGCCAAAAAATAGCCGCCAATTTTGACCCACATTTTCCAGTCGGCAAACCTGCTTTTGCCCGTTTTTTCAAAAAAGGCATTGACCTGTTCGTTCAATTCGCGGTAAAAAACCGCGCCCGAATCGTTTGAAGAAAATTTTAAAGATTTCATTTTTGGATGAATTTTGATTTTAAAAACTACTTTCTGAAATTGTGGAGAATCGGGTTTTGGTAACTTGACCCAAGTTTTTTAACAAATTTTTTTAAAACAAAAAAACGCCCCGACATTTCTGTCGAGGCGTTTTTTATTTTTGGAAATTCTAATTTTTCTAAAAATTTCATTCCAAAACAATCCAGCCGGAGAAACTTTCTGCCCCGTTTTCAATGCTCATCCGGTACATGCCTCTCGGCAAATTCGCGACTGAAATTGATTTTTCGAGCGTCCCGCCTATCGCATTTTCATTTTCAAAAACGAACGTCCGGCCAAAATAATCCAGCAAACGGATGCCGATGACTGCTTCTTTTGAAAATTGGAGCGAAAGATTGATGACATCCTGCGCCGGGTTTGGGAACACCCGGCTGCTGCCCGACAAATCGGAAAATCCGCCGCCGCGGTTTTCTGAACCAGTCCGTATGTTTTCGCAGCCCAATTGAGTGGTGCAATCCAAATATCCGTTTGACCCGACAGACCCGATGCCACAACTGTTGTTGCCATTGAACCCATCGCCGTTCCAACCATTTCCACCCATGGCCTGACCGGTTCCGCCGATGCCGCCGGTGCCGCCGGTGCCGATACCAACAGCTCCTTTTGCACCGCCCAGGCCACCAAGGTCGCCGCAATTTGTGGCATCACCGCCATTTCCGCCGTTGCCGCAATCGCCTCCGTAACCGGTTCCAGCGTTCCCGCCGCCACCGCCGACGGCACTGCCGTTGCCACCTTTTCCGCCATTTCCACCGATGGCTGCACCGCCGATGCCACCTTTTCCGCCTTTTGCTGCATTGCCGCCAATCGGTGGGCAAGCACTGCCGCCGCCCAAACCGCCCGTGCCTCCGGCACCACCGATGCCATCAAAACCATGCCCACCGGCACCACCCGAAACGCTACCATTTGCCCCAAAACCGCCAGCCCCGCCATAACCTGCGCCGCCTGCGCCACCGATGCCACCTGCTTTTTTCAGACCGCCGGGGCCTCCATTTCCTCCTTGACCACCTGTGCCGATGTTGCCGCCGCCGCCGCCGCCTGCATCAACCGCAACGGAACCATTGCCACCTTTTCCGCCGTAGCCTTTTCCGCCCGCGCCGCCGTTGCCACCGATTCCGCTCGGGGTGCTCAATGGGTTGTTGCCGCCACCGCTGCCGCCGTTTCCGCCGATTCCTCCGCTTCCGGAGCCGCTGTAATTGCCACCGCCACCGCCCGTGCCATTGCCACCGATGCCACCTTTGCCCTGTCCGCCTGCTCCGCCGATGCCGCCTTTTCCGAGGCCGTGACCTGCCCCGCCGTTGCCGCCGTTGCCGCCCGTGCCGTTGCCGCCGAGGCCTGGCGTTCCGGTGGCACCGAACCCATTGCCACCTTTTCCGCCCGTGCCGCTTCCGCCGACGCCACCTTTTCCGCCCGCGCCGCCAGCCGTGCCGTCGCCACCGTCACCGCCGTTTCCGCCGGTTGCGTCGGCGCCGTTGGTGCCATCGGGGTTGTTTGCCGTGCCGTTGGTTCCGGGTGCCCCGGTGGTGCTGCTCCCGGCGGTGCCGGGGGTGCCGACCAGCAAAATCCCAAAAACAACCGCATCGCCGCCGCCGCCGCCCTCGCCGCCGTCATTTAATCCCAAAACCGCCAAACCATCGCCGCCGCGACCGCCGTTGCCACCTCTGAGATTGGCTTTTCCACCAATTTCATGGGCAAAAAGTGCCACGGTGCCGCCATTTCCGCCCGCAGCATTTCCAAAACCCGCGCCGCCGCGCC
The DNA here is from genome assembly GCA_031398055.1 of Saprospirales bacterium. GTDB lineage: Bacteria > Bacteroidota > Bacteroidia > Chitinophagales > Saprospiraceae > M3007. The sequence continues at coordinate 17,570 of JANNMS010000219.1, forward strand.
CGCCGACCAGCGGCGTTTTGACCACGATTTGCGGGGCATTTAATAAAATGTCGCCGCCGTCCTCGCCTGGAACGGAGAGGGAAAATGTTTTCCCAACCTCGCTTTTTCCGAATCTGGAAATGGCATCGCGCCCGTTGGCCGGGTAGATTTTTCCGCGAACGATGATGCGTGTTTCGGATTTTAGGGAAATGTTTTTTGCTGAAACCCCTGCCAAAATGTCGCCGTCGATCACGATGTCCCCGCGACTTTCGATGTTCAAATCGGCGGACAAAACGACGCTCGTCCCGGCTGGGATCCGGAAAGATTTTAGGAAAAAATTTCCACCAAGTTTTTCATTTTGAAAAGTGGTTTTGTCCAAAACAAGGTTTTCGGAGGGTGAGATTGGGCGAAAACCCGCGAATCCCAAAAACAGGAGCACCAGCACGGTGCTCAAACAGAAGGTCTTAAAATTGTACATTCGGTCAAAATTTGTTTGATGAAAAAATGCTGGCTGCATTGCCAAATTGAGGTTCAAACTTACATGTATTTTTGAAATGCGTTTGTTTTGAAAGATTTGATTTTGCAAAAAACAAAACGCCCCGACATTTCTGCCGAGGCGTTTTTTTTATTTTTTGAAATTTCAATTTTCTAAAAATTTCATTCCAAAACAATCCAGCCGGAGAAACTTTCCGCCCCGTTTTCAATGCTCATCCGGTACATGCCTCTCGGCAAATTCGCGACTGAAATTGATTTTTCGAGCGTCCCGCCGACCGCATTTTCATTTTCAAAAACGACCGTCCGGCCAAAATAATCCAGCAAACGGATGCCGATGACAGCTTCTTTTGAAAATTGGAGCGAAAGATTGATTACATCCTGCGCCGGGTTTGGGAACACCCGGCTGCTGCCCGACAAATCGGAAAATCCACCGCCGCGACTTTCAGATTCTCCTTTAGCTTCTTGACAACTTGAGCTTCCATTGTTTCCAGCAGTTCCTGCCGAGCAAGTATTTGCACCGTTCGCGCCGCCGCCATTTGCGCCTGCTGAACCGGGAACAAAACCAGTTCCAGCCGCACCGCCCGTCCCGGCATAATAAATTCCGATGGCTCCGACTGCCCCTCCGGCACCGCCCAAATTACCTGTGAGTGTGGCATTTCCGCCGTTTCCGCCGCTGCCGCAAATTCCACCGTAGCCACTTGAACCGTTTCCGCCGTTTCCACCTGTGCCAGTTCCGGCGTGGCCGCTTCCACCTTTTCCACCGTCGCCGCCGTATCCGGTTCCGCCGCCGCCGCCTTTTCCACCTTTTCCAGCATTGCCAGAAAGTGGTGGGCAGTCAGTGTTTCCGCCCAAACCACCGGTGCCGCCATTTCCACCGTATCCGGCTGCGCCATTTGCACCGTTTCCGCCGTTGCCGTTGGCATCATTTCCGCCGATACCACCGTTGCCGCCGTAGCCGGCACCGCCAACGCCGCCGACGCCACCTGCTTTTTTGTAGCCGCCGCCGCCGCCTGTTCCGCCGTTTCCACCGTAGGCGTAATTTCCATCGGCACCGTGTCCTCCCATTCTGCCGTATCCACCGCGTCCGCCGTAGCCTTTTCCACCTGCTCCGCCGTTGCCGCCGAGGCCGCTCGGGTTGGCTAATGGGCTATTTCCGCCGCCCGCGCCGCCGTTGCCGCCATTGCCACCAATAGCATATCCGCCGATATTTCCGTTGCCGCCGTAGCCGCCATATCCTCCGTATCCACCTTTTCCTTGGCCACCGACGCCACCTGCGCCGCCTTTTCCAAGGCCTTCACCGTTGCCGCCGTTGCCTGCGTTTCCGCCTGCTGCGTTGCCGCCCTGCCCAGGAACTCCGGAGACACCAAAGCCATTTCCACCTTTTCCGCCGGTGCCGTTGCCGCCGTTTCCACCTTTTCCGCCCGCGCCTCCGGCAGTTCCGTCGCCGCCATCGCCGCCGTCACCGCCGGTTGCGTTTGCGCCGTCGGTGCCGTTTGGATTGGCGTTCGTGCCGTTTGTCCCGGCGGCTCCGGTGTTGGCTGTGCCGGGCGTGCCGGGTGTTCCGACGGTGTTCGGTGCCATTAAACCTTGAACAAAAGCATCGCCACCGTTGCCGCCATCGCCGCCGTCATTTAAACAAAAAACGGCAAGCCCATCGCCACCTCGGCCGCCGTTTCCGCCTCGGAGATTGGTTTTTCCACCAATTTCATGGGTAAAAAGTGCCACCGTGCCGCCATTTCCACCCGCAGCATTTCCAAAACCCGCGCCGCCACGACCGCCGACCAGCGGCGTTTCGACCACGATTTGTGGGGCATTTAACAAAATATCGCCGCCGTCCTCGCCGCGAACCGAGAGGGAAAATGTTTTCCCAGCCGCACCTTTTTCAAAATTGGAAATGGCATCTCGCCCATTCGACGGGTGGATTTTTCCGCGCACGATGATGCGTGTTTCGGATTTTAGTGAAATGTTTTTTGCTGAAATCCCTGCCAAAATGTCGCCGTCGATCACGATGTCCCCGCGACTTTCGATGTTCAAATCGGCGGACAAAACGACGCTCGTGCCGATTGGGATTTTGAAAGATTTGACAAAAAAGTCGCCGCCCAGTTTTTCATTTTGGACGGTGATTTTGTCTGAAACAAATTTTGTGGTGAGAGAAAATGGGCGAAAAGACATCAGCCCAAAAAGGAAAAGCACCAGCAAGGCACTTTTTTGAATGGAAAAAGTACATTTCATAAAGTAAACATTTGGATGGTGAGAAAATGCAGGGCAGTTGGGGCGAAAATTTGATAGATAAACTTACGAGTATTTTCTGCCATCTGATTTTTGGGAAAATAGGTTTTTTAAGGTTTTGTCTGTTTTTTTCTCAAAATATAAATCCAATCTCAGGTCTATTTTTGCCTTCACTTTTCACTCCTCTTTTTCCAAAAAGCATGAAACCAGTATTTATTTTCCTCCTTTTTTTGGGCGCGTCGGGTTCGGTCGCGGCGCAGGATCAACTGCACGTTTCGTACGGTTGCGCGTTTTTAAAAGGTGTCAAAAACACCGATCCATACGTTTGGCCGGCTGGCGAAGAAGCCCAAAAAATTGTCAACGACATTTGCAAAGTGGTCGGCATCCCGCAGTCGTTCGATTTGCGGTCGGGCAACACCGACAATGCTTATGCTACACAAATCGAATTTAACCGAATCATCGTTTACAATCCTGTTTTTATCAAAAATTTCAATCGGGACGCGCACACCCAGTGGGCGGTTTACACCGTGTTGGCGCACGAAGTTGGGCACCACATCGCCAACCACAATTTCATGTCCAGCGACCCGAAAGTGCTCAAAAAGCAAGAATTGGAAGCCGACAAATTTGCCGGTTCCGTCCTCCGAAGTCTCGGAGCGGGCTACGACGAGGCCAAATCAGGCGTCGAAACGTTGACCGACGAAACCGAAAGTCAGACCCATCCGCCAAAATCTGCACGCGTTGCGGCACTCGTCAATGGTTGGATTGAAAAAGACTAACTCCTCCGAAAACCCGGGGCAGATGGCTCGAATTCCTCCACTTTTTCCTCGAAAATCCAGCGGGACACCGACGCGGACGGCATTCCCGACGGTTCCGATGCTTGCCCGGAACAGTTTGGTCCGGCTGAAACAACCGGCTGCCCCGACTCGGACACCGACGGGATCCCCGACAAATTGGACAAATGCATTTATCTGAAAGGCCCTGCCGTCTGGCAAGGTTGCCCCGATTCGGACGGCGACGGCATCACAAATCACGAAGATGCTTGCCCATCGCAGCCCGGTGAACTGACCGACCGCGGCTGCCCGCCCCCCGACAAGGATGCCGACGGCACGCCAGACCGAGCCGACCGATGCCCAAATGACCGTGGTTTGCGGCAATTCCAAGGCTGCCCGGACACCGACGGCGACGGTTTGCCGGATGTGGACGACAAATGCCCGACCGAAAAAGGCGACCCAGTTTATGATGGCTGCAAGGCTTTGACCACGGCGACTGTCCCAAAAACCAGTACGGCCAACCCGCCAGCCGACGGTTTTGTTTTTGTGAAAGGTGGCACGTACACGATGGGCTGCAAGGACGGGCGCGACGGCGAGTGCACTGAATATGAAAAATTTGCCCACCAAGTTGTGGTCGATGATTTTTATATTTCGAAATATGAAGTGACGAAGCGTGATTGGCAGAATATAATGGGCTTTGATCTTAACAAAGACATTACTGGCTGTCCGGATTGTCCGGTTGAAGCAGTAAGTTGGCAACAAATTCAAGATTTTTTGAAAAAATTAAATGCTAAAAAACCGGGCAAAAAGTATCGCCTGCCTACTGAAGCTGAGTGGGAATTTGCAGCGCGTGGCGGTAATTTTTCAAAAGAATACCAGTTTTCTGGCGACAATAACTTAGATGCAGTAGCTTGGCATAGTGGTAATTCCGAGTCGAAAACTCATCCAGTTGGCCAGAAAAAAGCAAACGAACTGGGGCTTTTTGATATGACCGGAAATGTTTGGGAATGGTGTGAAGACGATTGGCACGATGATTTTAAAGGCGCGCCAACTGATGGCCGGGCATGGATTACCGAAAAAAGGGGCGATCGCCGTGTATATCGTGGCGGCAGTTGGGGTCACGAAGTGCTGGGGTGTCGCGTCTTGAGCCGCGGATCTGGCACGCCAAAAAGAGGCGGCTATGGCTTAGGCTTCCGCCTTGCCCGTCAGTGAAGAGGATGGCCATCCAACTTTCCGGAACGCTAAAAAAAGCAAGTGACAAAACTGCGAAATGAAATGGTTTTAGGAAAAACGAATACTTTTGGCGGCTAAAAAGAAGGAAAACCCATGCTAAAATTGCTGGAAGAAATTTGCAGAATACTGGATGCGCTGGGCGTACCGTATATGTTATCGGGCAGCGTGGCCATGAATTTGTATGCCGAACCGCGCACCACCCAAGACATTGATGTCATCGTGGAAATGATGACCGACGATGTTTACAATTTTACAAAACTGTTGGGCAACCGATTTTACTACTCAGAAGAGGCAATTTTTGATGCCATCGAACGAAAAAGCATGTTCAACATCATAGATTTTGAGAGTGGGATGAAAGTTGACCTGATAACCCGCAACAAAGATTTTTACGAACAAGTTAAATTTCAGAACCGACGGAAAACGGATTATTTGGGCATCGTTTTGTGGATTATCAGCCCGGAAGACCTCGTTATTTCAAAATTGCGCTGGATCCAAGAATTGGAAAGTGAAAAACAAAAAGCCGATATCCAAAATTTGTTGAGTACCGATGGACTGGACATGGAATACATCCGCCGCTGGTGCGAACTGCTCAAACTCAAAACTTTCAAATTGCTCTGATTTTATGTACCTCTCGCCCGACACCCCGCTGCACGTCAAACAAATCCAGCAAAAAATATGGCTGTCCAAAACGCTCGAAGAGCGGCTTCGATTGAGCGCGGAAATGATTGACGATGCCCGCGCCCTTCAATTTCACGGCATCAAAATACGGCATCCCGATTGGACGGACGAGCAAATCCGGGTTTATCGGTTGCGTCGTTTGATTCAAAATGACCCATCGGTGGCTTGGCTGGAAAATGTTTTGGATATTTTGCCGCCCAAAAATTTTTCCTTGACCAACCAACCAAAGTAGTTTTCCAAAAAATTAAAAGTCAAACGAAAACGCCCCGGCACATTTGCCGAGGCGTTTTATTTGAAATGCTAAATTTCTAAGTTTAAAACACATCAGTTTCATTCGAGCACGACCCAGCCAGAGAAACTTTCTTTTCCATTTTCAATGCTCACGCGGTACATGCCTCTCGCCAAATTGCCGACTGGGATGCTTTTAGTCAGCGTTCCGTCGCTGATTGTTTCTTTTTCAAAAATCGCAGTCCGCCCCAAATAATCCACGACCCGGATTCCGATGACCGCTTGTTTTGGTGCTGCTTCCGAAAATTGGAGGGAAAGATTGAGGACATCGTGCACTGGATTTGGATACACCCGGCTGTTGCCCAATTGATCTGAAAATCCGCCCGTGCGGTCTTCGCTATTTGGTTGCAAGCAAGCAGTGCCCAAAACGCAATCCAAAATACCATTCAATCCCGGTATGCCATTGATGCAAAGCACCAATCCCGGCACACCAAGGCCCGGCAAACCGTCCAATCCGAAAAGTAAAGTACCAGTGCCACCAGCACCGCCGTTGCCACCAGTGCCTTCGCCAACTGCACCGGCATTGCCACCCAAACCGCCCAAATCATTGCAACTCAATGCATCGCCGCCATCGCCGCCGGAGCCGCAAGTGCCACCGAAACCGGCACCGCCGTTTCCGCCAAAACCACCGATGGAAAGTGGTGCGCCGCTGTCGCCACCTTTTCCGCCGTCGCCGCCGTAGCCGATTCCACCTTTTCCACCTTTTCCACCGCCGCCAGCATTGCCGTCAAGCGGGTCGCAAGCACTGTCGCCGCCGGGGCCACCATCGCCACCTTGACCGGCTGTGGCAGTTCCACCGTTTCCACCGGGACCGCCAGTTCCATCGGCATCTTGTCCACCAAATCCACCTTTTCCGCCGTAGGCCGAGCCACCAAATCCGCCTGCGCCACCTACTTTTCTCAAACCACTACCGCCACCGTTTCCGCCCAAACCACCAGTAGCATTGCCGCCGGGACCGCCAGTTCCACTGATTTTTCCAACGCCGCCGCGTCCGCCGAAGGCTTTGCCGCCTTGGCCGCCGGTTGCGCCCAAACCACTTGGCGTGGTTGCCGAACCAAAGCCGCCGCCATTTCCACCAAGTCCACCGACGCCGCCGAAGCCATTGCCGCCGGGAGCGGCTGCGCCATCGTTACCACTGTTTCCACCCGTGCCGCCGTAGCCACGTCCGCCCATGCCACCGACGCCACCTGCACCTTGGACATTTCCATGTCCGCCGTTGCCGCCGTGTCCGCCCGTGCCGTTGCCGCCTGTGCCAGCAACTCCGGTTGGGCCAAAGGCAAATCCGCCCCTGCCGCCCATGCCAACCCCGCCGTTTCCACCTTTGCCGCCCCGGCCACCGGCAGTTCCGTTACCACCGTTGCCTCCGATGCCGCCGGTTGCGTTTCCGCCGTTCGTGCCGTTTGGATTGGCTGCTGTTCCGTTCGTGCCGTGCGTGCCGACCACTTTGGTTCCCAAAGTGCCGTTCGCGCCGTTCGCATCGGGAGGCATCAGCATTTCTTCAAATGTTGCATCGCCGCCATCGCCGCCGTCACCGCCGTCGTTCATGCCAGCAACGGGCAATCCGTCGCCGCCGCGACCGCCGTCGCCAGCGCGAATTGCTGCTTTTGCTAAAATATCATCACCTGAAAGTGTTACAGAACCTCCTTTTCCGCCAGGGGCATTTCCCAATCCTGCGCCGCCACGACCGCCAACCAGAGCAGTTTCAACGACGATTTGGGGAGCAGACAATTCAATGTCGCCACCATCCTCGCCTCGCATGGAAAAGGTGAACATTTTTCCGGCCTCGCCGTGTCCCATTCTGGAAATGGCGTCCCGGCCGTTCGCCGCGTGGATTTTTCCACGAACGACGATGCGTGTTTCTGATTTTAGTGAAATGTTTTTTGAGGAAAATCCTGTTCGGATGTCGCCATTAATTACGATGTCTTCTTTGCAAACGACGTTCAAATCTGATGTCAGTTCGATGTTCGTTCCGGTGGGCACTGTGAAAGATTTCAGGAAAAGATTCCCGCCAAGTCTTTCATTTTGGTGTGTGATTTTGTCCGAAACATAGTTTCCGGACGGTGAGTTTGGGCTAAAACCTGTCAGCCCGACGAAGAGGAATGCCAATAAGGCACCCAAGGGAGTGGATGATTTGTACATGTGTCTAAATTTGGTTGGGTGAATAAATACAGGCTTTTGGGAACTATCATTTTAAAAACCAAACAAAATTCAAATTTGTTTTATACAACAATAATATTTCTAAAAAAAAATTTTACAGAACAAATAGTGCATTGTATTTTCACACGTAATTTTTTTGTTCTTTAATTTCAAAATTTTCAGAATAGATTAATTTTACATAACTAAAATTTGAATACTCAATTTGAATCGCAATTTTTTTTTATTTAAAATTTCAAAGCCAAAATTTCAAAGCCAAAATTTTAAAGTCGAAATTCAAATTCATTGTTGGGAAAAAAATTTTTTTTCAAAAAAAAACGCCCCGACATTTCTGTCGAGGCGTTTTTACTTTTTATGGAAACAGATTTTGGGCAAAACCCGTTTTCTAATTATTTTTTCTCGTTAACTTCCTCAAAATCAACATCTTGCGGCTCGTCCGATTTGGCATTGCCGTCAGCATCTCCATTTCCACTGAATCCGTCGCCACCAAAACCGCCGAAACCACCATCTGCTGGGTTTCCTTGCTGCGTGTTGGCGTACATTTCCTGGCTGGCTGCCGACCAAGCCGCCGTCAAAGCCTCGGTCGCTGCGTCGATCCTCGAAATATCTTCCGATTTGTGCGCGTCGCGGAGGTCGTTGAGTTTCGCTTCGATGGCGTCCTTGTTCGGTTGGCTGAGTTTGTCGCCGTATTCTTTCAAGTTTTTATCCGTTTGGAAAATCAAACTGTCGGCAGCATTCATTTTTTCAGCCTTTTCGCGGACGACGCGGTCGCTTTCGGCATTCATTTCTGCCTCGGCTTTCATCCGTGCGATTTCTTCTTTTGAAAGTCCGGTGCTGGCCTCGATGCGCACATTTTGTTTGCGGCCCGTGCCTTTGTCCATCGCGGTCACGTTCAAAATACCGTTTGCGTCCATGTCAAAAATCACTTCGACCTGCGGCACGCCGCGCGGTGAAGGCGGGATTCCGTCCAAAATGAACCGTCCAACCGTCCGGTTGTCGCGCGCCATCGGGCGTTCGCCTTGCAAAATGTGGATTTCCACCTGCGGCTGATTGTCCGAAGCCGTCGAGTAAACTTTCGATTTTTTGGTCGGAATGGTCGTGTTCGATTCGATGACGACATCGTAAATATTTCCCATCGTTTCGATGCCCATCGAAAGCGGGGTGACGTCGAGCAACAAAACATCGGTGATGCCGCCGGACAAAACCGCGCCCTGCACCCCTGCGCCGATGGCCACAACTTCGTCCGGGTTGACCGAGCGGTTTGGTTTTTTCTCGAAAAATTTCTCGACCGCTTCCTGGATTGCCGGAATCCGGGTCGAACCGCCGACCAAAATCACTTCGTCAATTTCGGAGACTTTCAGGCCTGCATCTTTCATCGCCAATTTGCACGGTGCGAGCGTGCGTTGGACAAGTCCGTCCACCATTTGCTCGAATTTTGCGCGGGTCAATTTCATGACCAAGTGCTTCGGCACGCCGTCAATTGCGGTGATGTACGGCAAATTTATCTCCGTTTCCATGCCCGCCGAAAGTTCGATTTTTGCTTTTTCAGCGGCTTCTTTCAGGCGTTGGAGTGCCATCGGGTCTTTTTTCAAATCCACGTTGTCGGTGCGTTTGAATTCCGCGGCCAACCATTCGATGACGATTTGGTCAAAGTCGTCGCCGCCGAGGTGCGTGTCGCCGTTCGTTGATTTTACTTCAAAAACACCGCCGCCGAGTTCCAAAACCGAAATATCGAACGTGCCACCACCGAGGTCGTAAACCGCGATTTTCATGTCTTTGTGGCGTTTGTCGAGGCCGTAAGCCAAGGCTGCGGCGGTCGGTTCGTTCACGATGCGTTTCACATCGAGACCTGCAATCGCACCTGCTTCTTTCGTCGCTTGCCGTTGCGAGTCGTTGAAATATGCCGGCACGGTGATGACCGCTTCGGTGACCGATTCGCCGAGATAATCTTCGGCGACCTTTTTCATTTTTTGCAAAATCATCGCAGAAATTTCCTGCGGCGAAAATTGCCGACCGTCGATGTCCACGCGCACCGTGTCGTTGTCGCCGCGCACCGTTTTATAAGGCACGCGCTCGATTTCTTTGGTGGATTCCGAAAAACGCATCCCCATAAAACGTTTGATGGAGGCCACCGTCCGGCGCGGATTGGTGATGGCTTGGCGTTTGGCGGGTGCGCCCACTTTGCGTTCGCCGTTGTCCAAAAACCCGACAACCGATGGGGTGGTGCGCTGGCCTTCGTCGTTGGCAATCACGACTGGTTCGTTTCCGACCATGACCGAAACGCAGGAGTTGGTCGTTCCTAAATCTATACCGATAATCTTTCCCATTTATTTAATTGGTTGATTAGTTATTAATTAATTGGTTATTGATTTTGGGTTTGTCAGGGACAAATAACCAATAACAAGTAACCAATAACCCGATAATCAATCGGTATGCCACGCGGGGTTTCCTGTCGGAATGTCAGTTTGGAGGTGTTTTTTGTGTAGTTTCTGGCAGAAAAGGGTGGGGCGACTGCCAAAATTTCGTGGGCTTTATTTCTCCTTCATCTCCAAAAAGGGCCTTTCAATCCACCGCCAACTCAGCCTCGCCAGCCCGTAAGTCATCCCAAAAGCCAATCCAAAATAAATAAACTGCGCCAAAAACGGGTTCATCCCCATCCCCAACATCGGGTCAACCAAATATTTTTGCCAAAGCACCCTCGGCAAATGGTGAAAAACATACAGCGCGTAACTGTATTTTCCGAGGTGCCGGAGCCACTGCATTTCCATCGTCCGGCGGATGACCGCATTTGGGTTTTGGTTAAAAGAAAGGTATAAAATTGAGACAAAAATCAAAGCAGCAATCGTTCCTTGCGTATGTTCCGCGCCAAACCAAAGGTCGTGTCCCAGCCAGGCTGTCATCCAGACCAGCAAGATCCGCGCCGCCCAATCGAAAAACGGTTTGGTTTTTTCCCAATTCAAATTGAAAAAAAACGCAGCCTGTCCGCCGTCCACCGTTTTTAAAAAAATGGCCAAAAAACTGCCCGCCGCCAGCCCGTCCAACCGACAAAAAGGCATCATGTACGATGCCAGCGACCACGACTGACCAAACGCCTCGTCCGTCGCCTCCCGGATGGACGTGGAGTAAAAAACAAGCCCCGCACACAAAACCAGCAGCCCCATTTTTGGCAAAAAACGCACGACCAGCGGCCAGACCAAATAGAACTGTTCCTCCACCGCGATCGACCACAAATGGTTGGCATCCAATATTTTAGAGTGAAAAGTCCAGTCGTTTTTGAACGCCATCGCGATGTTCGACGCGAAAAAAACGTACCACCACCACGAGTCGTAGCCCTGCAATCTTTCCGGCGCGTGTTCGATAAAAACGACTACCAAAAAGACCAGCGAAATCGCAAAAAAGTAAAGTGGGAAAATCCGCAGCACCCGCCGCCGGTAAAATCTTTTAAAATAATCCGCTCGCCCCCGCGTGTCCAACAAAATGCCCGTGATCAAAAAACCGGACAGCACAAAAAACAGATCCACGCCCAGCCAGCCAGATTGCAAAACGCGGTACAAATTGGTGTGTTCCCAATTCAAAAAAATAAAATGGCTGATCATCACCATCAAAATAGCGAGCCCTCGGATGCCGTCAAGTGCGGGTATTTTTTTCAAAAAGTAAATTTTGGGGCAAAATTATTCCGCTCGTCGGTGTTTCCCGGAAACTGCCCTTTCAATTTTTCAAACAAAACAAATGCAAGCCACACCGTTTAAATTTGCTGTCAATCTCCCACCTTTCCTATTTATCCGGCACGTTTCGTTTTCGACCAATCACGCATTTGATAATCCATTGCGTCAACCAAATTTCAACAAACACTTCGCCCTTTTTTATCGTGAAAAAATTTTACTGGTCTGCCGGTTTGGCCGTTTTCTGCCTTTTCTTTTTGTCAAAAAACAATCGCCCAGCACTTTTTAAAACCTTCGGTTTTGGATTTGAAAATATTTTTGAAAATGTTTTCAAATCAAATTTTGAGTCAGATTTTGAAAACGAATCTGAAAACGAGGAAGAGGAACTCCGCGAAAAAGCCGCCCACCGCGAATGGCTTTTGCGCCGCTACGCCGATCCTGCGACCGGCGAAATTCCGTACCACCGCCTCGCCGATGCCCAAAATTTGGCAGAAAATCTCCGAAAATCTGCCGCCGACCGCTCCGGTTTTTCCGGCCTGACTTGGCAGGAACGCGGCCCGTCGAACGTCGGCGGACACCTCAACGATATCTGTTTTGATCGGCGCGACGTGACCGGAAACACCGCTTTTTTGGCCACGAACGGCGGCGGTTTGTGGCTCGCCAGCCAAGTTTTCACCGCTGCGCTCTCGCCTGAGGCGAGACCGTTTTTTTCAAAAGTTGGGGAAAATATTTTGCCCGTTCGCATCTCGTCTGTTCGACAAATTCCTGGCCAGCCGAGCACCATTTTTGTTTCAAGTTACGCCCCGGGCGGCATTTGGCGAACCACCGACGGCGGTCAAAATTGGCAAAAAATGAAAACCACCGCCGCCGGAATCGCATATTATACCCGTGTCGATTTGGAAATTTCGCCCGCCGGAACACTTTTCGCGGCAGATTACAATTCGCTTTTTCGTTCGACCGACGGCGGCACGACTTGGCAGACCGTTTTTTCAGGTCAAATTTTGCAAGATTTGGAAATCACAGCGACGGGAAAACTGTATTTGCTCACTGGTTCGTCCATTTATTTTTCAGAAAATGACGGCCAAACATGGCAACCGCGCGCAACCGGTTTTTCTGGAAATAACTATTTTTCCTGCGGTCGCATCGCTGCCGCGCCCTCGAATCCTTCGAAATTGTACGTCATTTTGCCCAATCCGAGCCAGAATTACGGTGTTTTTAATTTTTTCAAAACTGAAAACGCAGGTTTGAATTGGCAAAAAATCGCCCTGCCAACGACTTGCACCGGCGTCGCGTGGGCTTCGGCCATCGCGGTCGACCCAAAAAATGATTCGCGCGTTTTTGCTGGAAGCCTCGGTTGGACGGTTTCAGGGAACGGCGGTTCGGCTTGGACAAAATTTGCGACAAATCTGCATTCCGACCAGCAGTGCATGGCTTTCGCGCCCGGTTCGTCCACCAATTTTTTGATTGGAAATGACGGCGGCCTCGCCCGTTCGACGACCGCAAATTTGACAATTCCAGCCGCGCAGCACATCAATTTTGGCCTCGCCGTTTCCGAAAATTACACGGTTGCGGTGCATCCGGCGGCTGGAAATCCGACGTTTTTTACAGGCATGCAGGACAACGGAACGCACCGCGCGACCGCCCCAAATTTGGCTGTTTCCGAAAAATGGTTGACCGGCGGCGACGGTGGTTTTTGCCATTTTGATACCGACCAACCGAACATCCAAATCGCGTCTTCCCAAAATAATTTACGGTGGATAACCAACGATAACTGGTTGACTTACAAAAGTTTAAGCATCGGCGGCGGCGAGTTCATCGCGGCGTCGGACTACGATTCTGGGGCAAATATTTTGTTCACGCCTCAGCCAAACCGGGGCGGTTTTGCCGTCGTAAAAAACGTGGGAACGACCAACGATTTAACCAAAATTGATTTCCCGACCAGCCTCGGTATTTTGTTTTTTAATTATTTGACTGCCGTCAAAATTTCGCCAAACCAGCCCGGCACGGTCTATTTTGGAAATGCCGACGGCTATATTTTTAAGGTAAAAAATGCAGCCGCAGCCGTGCCAGAAATTTCGGTCGTCCGAAAAATTTTAGGCAGTTCGCGCTCCGTTTCGAGCATTGAAATTGAGGCTGGAAATGAAAACCACCTCGCAGTTTCGTACTCCAATTTTGGTGTCGTTTCCGTCGAAGAAACTTTTGACGGCGGCCAAACTTGGCAAAATATCGAGGGAAATCTGCCCGATTTGCCCGTGAATTGGCTGGTTTTTTCCCCACAAAATGCCCGGCAAATTTTGCTCGCCACCGATTTGGGAATTTGGGGAACGGAAAACGCGGCAGGCGTGGCCACGATTTGGCGGCCAATCGGCTCTGGTTTGAACCAAAACGTGCAAGTCCAGCAACTCGTTTTTCGGAAATCTGACCAAAATTTGTCGGCTGCGACTTTTGGCCGGGGCGTTTTTTCGACCGATTTTTTTGGGCAAAACCAGACCCCAAATTTGCTGCCCGACCTCGCTGCAAACTCATTTTCCAGCCCCCAAAATTTGCAGCCCGGCGGCTTGATTTCGATGAATTTTTCAGCCAAAAACAACGGCGCGGCGGCGGCCACGAACCCGTACTTTTCCATAATTTTAAGTAAAAATACCAGCCCGGCGGCCAGCGATTTGGTTTTGGTTTCTGGAAATTTGCCGACGCTGCAACCCAGCCAACAGCAAACAATTTTGGTGCAAGCAAACTTGCCAGCCACCCAGCCGCCGGGCAGTTATTTTTTGATATTAAAACTGGACGCTGCAAACCAAATTTTGGAATCGAATGAAAACAACAACTTGATTTTCAATAGTTTAAACATCGCCGCGCCGCCCGCAGCGGCTTGCGAATCAAAGTCAGATTTTCCGTGGCACGAGTGGATTTACGAAATTTCGATTGCCAATTTGAAACATTTTTCGGGTAAAAGTTTGTACGGAAATCACCTCGACCAGACCGTGAATTTGGCTCCCGGCAGGTCGTTCGATGTCAAATTGGCCGCAAATTTCAGTTACGAAACCTTCGACGAATTTTGGAAAATTTGGATTGATTTCAACCAAGACGGGGCATTCGACCCGGCCACCGAAACTGCATTTTCCGGGCAAATTTTCAAGCCAGTTTTTGGGACAATTTCAGCCCCAATTTCCGGGCAAATTGTTGTCCCGGCCACCGCAAAAATGGGCAATTCCAAAATGCGGGTGAGCATGAAACGGGGCAGTTTTCCGTCGCCCTGCGAAACTTTGCCGTTCGGCGAAGTGCAGGATTATTCCGTCAATTTTTCGATGTCGAACGCGGCGGTTTTGCCCGGCAGTTTTGTCTCGCCTGAGGCGAGAGGAACAAAACCGTCGCCCGACGTTCGGTTTTGGCCAAATCCAACGGCAGGAAAGTTGTTTTTTCAACCAAAAATTGAAATGGCTGGCGAGGTTTTTTTGGAAATTTTTACGGTGCAGGGCAAGCCCGTTTTTTTCCAAAAATATTTTTCGGACGGAAAAACGGTGATTGATTTGGATGTTTTTGGGCTTGAAAATGGGGTCTATTTTTTGCGGGCGCGGGGCGATGGATTTCGAAATTTTACGGAAAAAATGGTGGTGGAAAATGGAAATTGAAATTTTGGGTTCTACTTTTCGCCCTAAATTTTCCACTTTCGCCCACAATTGGAACACAGATGACACGGATTTTCAACCACAGATTTTTGGATTTTTTCTGTAAAATCTGTGGTTGAAAATCCGTGCCATCTGTGTTCCAATACTCAGCCACCAGCAAAAATGACATTCGAAATCTGCGCCACCAACCTCGCCTCCTGCCACGCCGCCCGCCTCGCCGGAGCGCACCGCATCGAACTTTGCTCCGGTTTGGATGCGGGCGGTTTGACCCCGTCGGCGGGTTTGATAAAATCTGCCATCGAAAAAACGGGGCTGCCGGTCAACGTTTTGATTCGCGTTCGCGAGGGCGATTTTTATTTTTCAAAAGAAGAAATCGAGGTGATGGTCGCCGACATCAAGATTTGCCGAAAAATGGGGGCGAACGGCGTGGTCATCGGCGCACTGAAAACGAACGGAAAATTGGACATTTCGGCTTTGAAAAAAATGGTCGCGGCGGCTGGAACGCTGGAAGTTGTCTGCCACCGAGCCATTGATTTTACGAAAAATCCGTTCGAGGCACTCGAACAATTGATTAAAATCGGGGTGCGCCGAGTTTTGACTTCTGGACAAACCGAAACGGCTTTTGATGGTCGTTTTCACCTAAAAAAAATGATGGAACACGCCGCAGGTCGCATCGAAATCATGCCCGGTTCGGGGATAAATGCCTCAAATATTGCTGAAATCCGACGGGTGACGGGTGCGACGCAGTTTCATTTTACTGGAAAAGAACGCGCTGCGAACGAAAAATCTGGGAAAAAAATTGACAATCTTGCGGCCAGTTTTTGGGTCAGCAGCGAAAAATTGATTCGAGAAATCATCGAAAAAGTGGAGCACAGTTCATAGTTTATCGTTCATAGTTCATCGTTCAGAAAAATGTTTACTGGCATCATCGAAACCATCGGCGTCGTCCGAAAAATTGAAAAAGAAAAAAGCAACGTGCATTTCACGATTGCCTCGCCGATTTCTGGGGAACTGAAAATTGACCAAAGTGTGAGCCACGACGGCGTTTGCCTGACCGTCGTTGCTTGCGATTCCGAAAAACACACGGTCACGGCGATTGACGAAACGCTGCGGCGCACGAATTTGGGCGACTGGAAAATCGGAAAATTGGTCAACCTCGAACGCTGCATGAAAATGGACGGACGGCTCGACGGCCACATCGTGCAAGGCCACGTGGACGACCTCGGCGAGTGCATCGGCATCGAAGACCGCGACGGGAGTTGGATTTTTACTTTTAAATATCGTCCGACGCCGGAGCATTTGCTGGTTGACAAAGGTTCGATTTGTGTAAATGGCGTGAGTTTGACCGTCGTGCAGCCCGAAAATGATGTTTTTTCGGTGGCGATTATTCCTTTCACTTTTGAAAACACGAATTTTCAAAAATTGAAAATTGGCGATTTTGTAAATTTGGAATTTGACATCATCGGTAAATATATCGCACGGCATTTGGCTGTTTTTCCAAAGAATTAGGACAACACGGCAGTGACGGATTGTTTCACAATGACAAATTCATTTGGCAGCAAAATCGTAATTCGTAAATCAAAAATCGTAAATCTAAAATTATGTTTCTCTGGGGATTGGATCTCGGCGGCACCAAAATCGAAGGTGCAATTTTGAATGTGGACGACAATTTCAGGCCGATAAAACGGCTGCGCGTCCCGACCGAAGCCGACAAAGGCTACGACCATATTTTGGGCCAAATCGAAAAAGTGGTCAATATGTTGGCCTCGGAAACGGGTTTGCGGCCGTCAAAAATCGGCATCGCGCACCCCGGCACGCTCGACCCGATGACAAATACCATCAAAAATGCGAACACGACGGCCTTGAATGGCCGCCCATTTCGGGACGATTTGGAAAAATTGCTCGGCACGAAGGTCAATTTGGCGAACGATGCCAACTGTTTTGCCGTCGCCGAGACGATTGCAGGAGTGGTTCCGGATGTTTTGCCGACGGCGGAAGTTGTTTTTGGGGTAATTATGGGCACGGGCGTCGGCGGCGGCGTGGTCGTGAACCGAAAAGTGATAAATGGCCGGATGGGAATCGGCGGCGAGTGGGGACATAATTTTTTGGACGAGTCGGGCGGGAAATGTTATTGCGGGCAAATTGGCTGCGTTGAAACCATAATTTCTGGCCCGGCGACCGAAAAATATTATCAAAAAATGACGGGCGAACCGTTGAAATTAAAAGAAATTGTTGCCCGTGCCGAGACCGGCGAAGCCGCGGCGGTGGCCACGCTCGACCGGCTGATGCATTTTTTTGGAAAGGCTATCGCGGTGATTATCAATATTTTAGACCCGGATGTGATCGTGATCGGCGGGGGCGTTGGCAACATTGACCGACTTTATACCGATGGCGTGGCGGAGGCGAAGAAGTGGATTTTTAACCCGCGATTGGATACCATTTTTGTGAAACCCAAATTGGGCGATTCGGCGGGGGTTTTTGGGGCAGGACTTCTTTGAACTATGGACTATAAACTATGAAGTATAAACCATAAACATCCAAATTTTTTTCGTTCATAGTTCATAGTTCCTCGTTCAGCCGCCAATCGTAAGTCAGATAATTTAGGTCGGTTTTTTCCCCGATTTTTTGGGTTGAAAATTTATTGATAAACCCGCGAACCGAGCCACCGTCGCGTTCAAAATCGTTGCGGAACCATTTGAAAATTTCTGAAATCTCTACTTTTTGAGCCGTGATTTTGTTGCGGGTCGGGTCGTTGACAAATTTTTTCATGGCATCTTCCATCTGGTTTTCCAGTTTTTCGGCAGTAAATGCCTCGTTTCGCAACCGGGGGCAGGAAAACGAGGCGCAATTTACGGCGGCATGGATCCTTGCATCTTTGAAAACAGGGCGCAAAATGTTGTGCTCGATGTTGTTCAAATCGTAGGTATAGCCTTCAATTTTTATCCATTTGATGTCCCAGACCGAGTTGACGAAAGCCACACCGTGTTTGATGTCTTTGATGCTGGCGACCGGGTAATTTTGGACAATCAATTTTACCGTAAAAGCATTGTAAGCATTGATCCAGTAGGCCATTTGCTCGTTTTTCGACCAGTTTTTGTCGTTCGGGTGGGCGGAAGAAAGCAATTTCAGGTATTTGTTCAGTTCCGAACTATCGCCGATGAAGCCTTTGTAATCCACAAAACCGTCGGTTTCGACGTGTTTTTTGACCAGGCCATCCCAAATTTCGTGGGTCACCGGACGGCTTTCGGTGCTGCGGCGGATCGCCCGGCAATTCGAGCAAGTGAACCAAACGATTGCAATCAAAACTGGCGTCAAAAACAAGAGTGACTTTTTCATTTTAAAATTTTATGGTAAATTTTTTTCAACCGAACTGGCGCAACTCCAAGCCGGAAAAGGTTGAAAACCAACACATTAGCCAATTGAACGCGCAGCCACGAGTTGTGTTCGTATTTTCTGGCAGAGACAGTTGCTGGCGAATGCAGCGTGCGCATCGGGTACTTTTTTGTGGCGCGGCGGATGAAATCGTACTCTTCCATGACCACATATTTTTCATCGTAGCCACCCAAATCTTCAAAAATATCGCGGCGGATGAAAAAAGTTTTGTCCCCACCCTGACACCAAAAAAAATTGAACTGCGTGAACCAAGCATTGAATTTCAGGCACCGGCGCGGCGAATCGAAACGGTAACAAAAACAGCCCATCGACAGTCCGTTTTCAACCGCTTTCAAAATTTCAGGAGCAAAATTTTCGGGCGGAAATGTGTCTGCGTGGATAAAATATAGGATTTCGGCAGTGGCATTTTTCGCGCCCAAATTCATCTGTGCTGCACGGCTTTTTATTTTTGAAAACAAAATTTTCGCGCCCCGCGACCGAGCAATTTCAACCGTTTTGTCGTGGCTACCGCCGTCAATCACCAAAATTTCTGCGAGCATTCCACTGCCAGACCGATGAAAAAAATCAATCAGTCGGCCAATGTTTTCCGCTTCGTTCAGGGTTGGGATGATGACGGAAATTTTCATTTTCAAACAATTTACGAATTTTTGGCGAAGGTGGTTTTCAAATTTCAATTTGAAAATTTCAAGTTCCAAATATTCAATTTGAAATTTGAAATTTGACAAAAAAAAAGAGACCCTCCCGGGACTTTTCCCGAGAAGGTCGTCATCAAAACACGCTTCATTTTAAAACCAATATTTTTTGTCAATTTTGTTTTGGGAGGAGTTAGTGTTTGTTATTTGTTTGTTTTTAAAAATAAACTGCAATAGTATGTTCAAAGTGTTGAAATAAAAGAAAGTGTTTGTCTTTGTGTTTTTGAAAAAAATTAGTGTTTGTTCAGAGTTTGTTCAAGTGTCAATTTTCGTATGAATCGTTCAATAATGCTTGTCCTGTATTTGTCAGTTGAAAGTGATTGTTTTAAAAAATCGAAGGAATGTCATGTGGGGTTCATAGTTCATCGTTCAAAGTTCATCGTTCAATTGGCTGCGACTTGGCTTTCGGCGATAAAAAAGTGGTGAATATCATCCGAATCGTGGTCGAGTGCCGAGTTGTTGTTGAAATTTGTTGTTCCAAAAATTGCCCGGTCAAGCGGTTTTTCCGAGAGGTGAAAAATCCCGCCACCTTTCACATAAGCCATGTTTGCGGAGAAAACGCAGCGTTCGTATTTTGGGTAAGCCTCGCCGTTCAAACCGTAGTTGAACACCGCGCCACCGTAATTTCCCTTGTTATTTTCAAAAACACAATGCGTGAAAGTGCTGTTTGCCTTGCCTTTTTCGCGGCCATCGTTGTAAACCGCGCCGCCGTCGAGGTCACTTGAATTCGAGTCGAAGGTGCAATCCACAAATTTTGGAAGTGCTTCGCCGCCCCTGCCGAGGTTGTAAAATGCGCCGCCGTCTTTGGCAAAATTCTCGATGAATTCGCAGTTGACGATGTTCGGGTTGCTTTGCGTTTTGTTTCCGCCGTCGTTGTACCAGCCGCCGCCACTGCGTTCGCGGTTGGAAGTCCTGTTTTTTCCGTTGGCAAAACCGCCGGTGATGGTGAAGCCGTCCACCGTGGTTTCTGCGTTGACGAATTTCGTGAAAATGACATTGAAAGAGTTGTCCTCGCGTTCGTTGGAGCCGATTTCGCCGCTCAAAATGGACTTGTTTTCTCCGATTTGGCGTTCGCCGATGCCTTTTTCCTGGCCGGCGAAACCGCCGTACATTTTTACACCGCTCGGAATGTTGAATGAAATCGTTCGGTCTGTGCCGGAAGTCGGGGTAAAAATGCCCGCCGCGACCCAGATTTGAGTGCCGTTATGTGCTTTGCGAAGTGCTGTTTGTAAGTCGTTTGTTGCTTTGTCCCACGACGAGCCGTCGCCGTTTTGGCCGGGTTTGACGAAAATCACCTGTTGGGCAGGCAAAATGTAGGTTCCAAAAACAAGAGACAGAGAAAGGAAAAAAAGAAGGCGCGTGTTCATAACCGTAAGATTTAAAATGTGAAAAACTGTTTTGCGGGAGGCAAACAGGAAGATTAAAATCGAACGGGGGAAAATGTTAGTGCTGCTGTGGGACGCAGACGAAATTCCTGAAAAGGAATCGAGGAGGAAAAATTAGAGGAGAGGAGAGATTAACTTGGGGAGAAGTAAAAAAAGCGGTTGAGCGTCGGCTAAAAGTCTTTGTTCAGAGTGGCTTGCTTGTGTTCGAGTGTTTGCCGCTCAACCGCCTTGATGTCACAAAGATAGAAGCGCGTTTTTCACTGCTCCAAACGAATTTTTCCAAATCAAATAGATATTTTTTTTAGAAATTTAAATGAAACTGATTTTCAAGCCTTTGAAATGAAAAATTATTTTAAAAAAAATTTGACAAAAATTTTCGCGGTCACGGTTGGGCGGTTCGACGGCACAAGTCCTTTTTAACGGCTTTTTTTAGAACGCAAAAGGTTGAAAATCAATTTTTTGAGCAAGTTTTGACAGGGTGGGTTTTTGAAAGCGTGATTTTTTTTAATTGGTAACAAACTGAAAACACAAGAGTTGGAATTTTTGAAAATTGAAATTCAAAAATTGGATGGAAAATTTAGTGACACTGCCTCGATTCAATCTGCGTGTTTGCATCAAAAAGTAATTTTAAAAGGTTGACCCACTACTTTTGCCTTTCTAAAAAATAGTGAAAAATGCCATCCACCATCATCAGAAACGCCCGCATCGTCAACCGGGGGCGCATCACCGAAGCCGATATTTTTATCAAAAATGGAAAAATTGAAAAGGTCGGCCAATTCACCGCAGCCGCCGACCGCGAAATTGACGCCGCCGGACGCCACGTCATCCCCGGAATCATTGATGACCAAGTACATTTCCGCGAGCCGGGGCTGACCCACAAAGCCGATATTTTTTCGGAAAGCCGCGCAGCCGTCGCGGGCGGCGTGACTTCGTTCATGGAAATGCCAAACACGAACCCGCCCGCCACGACCGTCGAACTTTTGGAACAGAAATACGCCCGCGCCGCCCAAACTTCGCTGGCGAACTACTCTTTTTTTATGGGCACGACCAACGACAACTATGACGAGGTGATGCGGATTGACCCAAAAAATGTCTGCGGCATCAAGATTTTCATGGGCAGCAGCACTGGAAATATGTTGGTGGACGCGCCCACGACGCTCGAACGGGTTTTCAAAAACGCCCACACCATCATCGCCACGCACTGCGAGGACGAGGCGACGGTGCGCTCAAATTTTGAAAAATACCTCAAAAAATACGGCGAATCTGGCCTCACCCCCGCGATGCACCCGAAAATCCGTTCGGCGGAGGCGTGCATTTTGTCCTCAAAATTGGCCATGGATTTGGCAAAACGGCACGGCACACGGCTGCACATCCTGCACATTTCGACGGCGGCGGAGGCTGCGATGTTTGAAAATGATTTGCCTTTGGAAAAAAAGTTAATCACCGCCGAGGTTTGCGTGCATCATTTGACATTTCATTCAGGCGATTATCGGACACTCGGAAATTTGATAAAATGCAACCCGGCCATCAAATCTCGCCGCCACCGCGACGCCCTGCTGCCTGCGCTTTTGGAAAATCGCCTCGACATCATTGCCACCGACCACGCCCCGCACACTCGCGAGGAAAAAGCGCAGCCCTATTTCAAAGCACCGTCCGGCCTGCCGCTCGTCCAACATTCATTGAATTTGATGCTGGATTTTTACCACGCTGGAAAAATTTCTTTGGAAAAGATTGTCGAAAAAATGTGCCACGCCCCGGCCACCGTTTTCAAAATCGAAAATCGCGGGTTTTTGGACGAGGGCTGCTGCGCCGACTTGACCATCGTGGACATCGCCAAAAAATGGGAAGTGAAACCCGACACCATATTATATAGGTGTGGTTGGTCGCCGCTCGAAGGCAAAAAAGTATACGGTGAGGTGAGCCACACTTTTGTCAATGGAAATTTGGTCTGGGAAAACGAGCGGATTTTGGAAGGCTCGGTGGGCGAGCGGCTGCGGTTTTTGAGGTGAGGTTTAGAATGTTTAGAAAGGTTTAAAAGGTTTAGTTGTCAGAAAATCACTGAACTAAACCTTCTAAACCTTTCTAAACCTCCTAAACATTTAAGCCAAAACAGGCGCCGCCACCGCCGCCGGAATCACTTCCTGCCATTCGAACAAACCTTCAATCGAAAGATACCGCTCGCCTGTGTCGTAATTGAAAGTCAAAATGCGGGCGTGCGGCTCGATTTCTGGCAATTTTTTCGCCACCGCTGCCAGCGACGCGCCCGACGAAATGCCGCAAAAAATGCCTTCTTCCAAAGCCGCACGTTTTGCAAATTCAAAAGCCTCGTCTTTTCCAACTTGAATAACGCCGTCCAAAACTTCGGTGTGCAAATTGTTCGGAACGAAACCCGCGCCGATGCCTTGAATCGGATGCGGGCCGGGCGCACCGCCAGAAATCACAGGGCTGAGTGCTGGTTCGACGGCAAAAACTTTCAATTTTGGAAAAAACCCTTTCAAAATTTCTGCGACGCCGGTGATGTGCCCGCCCGTCCCGACGCCGGTAATCAAATAATCGATGCCGTCCGGGAAGTCGTTCAAAATTTCCTGCGCGGTGGTCGTCCGGTGGATTTCGATGTTCGCCGGGTTGTTGAATTGCTGCGGAACCCAGCCGTTCGGCGTGTCCAAAAGCAGTTCGCTGGCGCGTTCGATGGCACCTTTCATGCCTTTCTCGCGGGGCGTCAATTCAAATTTTGCGCCGTAGGCCGCCATCAAACGCCGCCGTTCGATGGACATACTTTCGGGCATCACCAAAATCAGTTCGTAACCTTTCACCGCCGCGACCAAGGCCAAACCGATGCCCGTGTTGCCCGAAGTCGGTTCGATGATGACGGAACCGGGGCGAAGTTCGCCTGTTTTTTCGGCGGCCTCGATCATCGAAAGTGCGATGCGGTCTTTGATGGAGCCGCCGGGATTTGCGCGTTCGAGTTTTACCCAAACTTCGCGGTTTTCAAACATCCGGTTCAGCCGGACGTGCGGCGTGTTGCCGATGGTTTCTAAAATGGATTGTGCTTTCATTTTTTTTGAAATTTTAAAATTAGATAATTTTATGTGGAAAACTGGTGGAGGGAACACGGATGAAACAGATTGGACACGGATTTTTACGGATTTTTCACATCCAAACTCAAAAAAATCCGTGTAAATCAGTGTCCAATCTGTTTCATCCGTGTTCCATCCACCAGTTTTAAATGACGAAATTCAGCAATTCCTCCGTCGGCCTGCTCCGAACCCGCACCTGCGATTGGTGCAAAACGACCGAAAACGGCGGCACCGATTCGTTCAACCAAACATTTCCGCCGATGACCGAACCGCGCCCGACGACCGTCCGGCCACCCAAAATTGTACAATTTGCATACAAAGTCACCTCGTTTTCGATGGTCGGGTGGCGTTTTTGGGCGGCGTGGGATTTGTCAACCTGCACCGCGCCGAGGGTCACGCCTTGATAAATTTTTACCCATTCCCCGATTTCGCTCGTCGCGCCGATGACCACGCCCGTGCCGTGATCGATGAAAAAATGCCGCCCGATTTTGGCTGCCGGATGAATATCAATCCCCGTCCGCGAGTGCGCAAATTCGCTCCAAATCCGGGGCAAAAGCGGCACGCCGAGCCGATGCAAATTGTGCGAAAGCCGATAAATCGAAACCGCAAAAAAACCAGGGTACGTCGAAATCACTTCCTCGATGCCCGTCGCCGCTGGGTCAAATTCGACAAATGCCTCGGCATCGGAAGTCAAAAACTCGTGCACGGCAGGCAGGTTTTCCATAAAATTTTGGGCGAGCAAAACCACTTTTTCATTTTCATTTGGAAAAATATGAAGCAGCAGGTCGGCCAATTCTGCCCGGCACCTTTCAAAAAAACACCTCGCCGACGCGCCCGGTGCCGTGGGAAAAAGCAACTCGAAAAGATTCTCGGCCAGCAATTTCGAGCGGTCGAGTGGGGGGATTTTTTTTGAATAAACGCTGCGCTGCGCGTCTAATTTTTCAAAAAAATTGGGCAAATCATTAATAGAATGACTTGAAGTCATTCCATCAATTTGAGGTTTTAGAATTCCATTATTTTTCATAAATCATTGATTTTCAGAGATAAAAAAGAAAAAGCCCTTTTCCGCACGACCAGCGAAAAAGGGCTTTTGACAAAAACATTGAGTTTTAAATGAAATACCTGTTCATCGAAAACAGGTACACCCAATGCCATTGCCAACCACTTTCGCAGACCGCGAAACAGGAAAACAACAGCAACAACAAGTGTGAAAAATCGGATTTTTCATATCGTTTTTGAAAATGTGGGTGTGAAATCGGCTGCAAAATGCAGGTGCAAAACGTCCACCTGCAAGCATTGTTCCGATTTTTTTTCTGTCATTCTGAGCGCAGCGAAGAATCTGAATGATTTTTTACTCAGATTCTCGCTGCGCTCAGAATGACAGAAAAATTGCCCACGAAAAAACCGGCTTGATTCAGTTACCAAAAAGTCGCATCTGCACATTTCAAAGGATGCTTTTCAACGATTGGAGATAATTTTGAAACGCACAGAATCACCAAAATCAAATTTTCAGTTATGAAAAAAATTTACTTGTTTTTACTGATTGGGACCATTTGGGCGGCCTGCTCGAAAAACAAATTTCGGGTGGAGCAAACCGAAAATGAAGCGGAAATCCAATTTTTCCGTGATTTCGATGCCCAATTAAATGTTCCGTTGGGCGCGCCGTTCGATTATTCTCGGCGACTTCCGAAATATTTGAATGCGCTCGGATTGCCCAACCCAACTGCCGACAATTGGAAAGCGACCCTCGGCAGGGTTATTTTTTACGATAAAAATTTGTCGAAAGACGGCACGGTTTCCTGCGCGTCGTGCCACAAACAAAACAAGGCGTTTTCCGATGACGTCGCCCAAAGTGTTGGTGTGGACGGGCATCTTTCTGAAAGAAATTCGCCGCCGTTGGCAAATGTTGCCAGTTTTTCGGCGCATTATCGGCCAATAAATGGCAGTTCGCCGCTTTTGTTGTGGGACAATCGGGCGGGAACGGTGGCCGAACAATCCAAAATGGCTTTTGAAAATCCGCACGAAATGGCGATTTCGATGGCCGAAGTGGTTCAAAAAATGAAGTCGCAAAATTATTATCCTTATTTATGGAACAAAGTTTTTGGCGATTTTGACATCACCGCAGACCGTGCGTTGGAATGTTTGAACGGTTTTGTCGGGGCGATTGGTAGCCAAAATACGAAATTGGATGAGAATTTGGAATGGGTAAATGGAAAATTAGATGCTGCTGACTTGCCAGATTCTGTTATTATAAATCGAAAATTTCAAATAATTCAAATTGGTTATTACAATCCAAATCCAAATTCGGATACCATAATTACCATTGATACCATCGTTTTGCCTCGGCCTGCCTTGCCCAATTTGACGCCCGAAGAAAATCGTGGCAGGTTGCTTTTCACCGCAAATTGCACAAAATGCCACTCGCCGGTGCGCCCATTTCAGGAAGTTTTCGAGGCGTGCAATGGTTTGGATGTAAATTATGCAGATGCGGGCATCGGAAAATTGACCGGAAAATCGTCGGATGCGGGCGTTTTCAAGTCGCCGACGCTCCGAAATATCGCATTCACTGCGCCGTACATGCACGACGGCAGGTTCAAAACTTTGGAAGAAGTCGTCGAATTTTATTCGAGCGGCGTGCAGCCAAGTCCCAATTTGCACCCGCTTTTGAAAAAAAATGGACAACCAAAATTGCTAAATTTGACCCCCCAACAAAAAACTGACCTCGTTATTTTCCTCAACACACTGTCTGACACTGCCATTTTTACGGACGAAAAATTTGCCGACCCTTTTAAAAAATGAAAACTTATGTCATTGAAAATCAATGGTTTAATTGCGTTTTTGATGCTGTTTGGTTTTGGGCGAAATGAATTTTTTGCTCAAAATTATCGGCAGCATCATTTTAAAATGGACTTGGCCGGAACGGCTGTGGGCAATTGGCAAGCGGCCTACGAATTTCGATTTTCCCCAAAAAACAGTGTTGAGTTCGGCGTCGTTTTTCGCCCGTTTTCAAAACCTGATTTCCCGGTTTTTCAAGGGCAAATCGTCAACGAATTTGCGGTGACGGAAGTGGACACGATTT
>JANNMS010000243.1:0-16023 GCA_031398055.1 Saprospirales bacterium
GGAATCCGTCTCAATCCAGTTTTGTTGTGGTTTCACCTTGCTTCATTTTCTAAATAATTGAAAATCAAACTTTTAAAATAAAAAACGAAGTGCTGGCTGGGGTGAAACTGGATTGGGACGGATTCCTACTGAATGACAAAAACCACGACAAAAGTCAATGAAGATGTTCCGTAATTCCTTCTTTTTTCGGTTGCAATTTTGGCAAACGTGGGTCAAACTGACATTCCAGAAAAACGCGGTGCGGGCAATTTTTACAAATTTTCTTGTCCAATTTTCTATAAATTTCAGAAATCGCATCCGTTTTTGAATTGAAAAAATTCTCGCGCCCGATTTCGTCCATGTACCCGCCTGCTTCCATCACTTCTTGGGCAATGATTTTCAGGCGAATAATGTACAAACCGCCGCCCCGTTTTTTCCAAAAAGCCGCCTCGTGCGCCAACCATTCCGCGCCGTCGAGGTCAACATAATTTACCCCGTTCATCATAATTAAAAGGTGTCGCTCCGGCCCTTTTCTGAACTCGCGGACGGTCGCAGCCACGTGGTCAATCGCCCCAAAATACAGGTGGCCGTCAATCCGAATGATTTTCAGTTGCGGGCATTCATCCAACTCGTCTTTTCGAATAATGTTGACAAATTGGTGGCGCGTGTGTTTTGTGTCGGGAACCATCGTCGCCACGTTCGGCTCGGACGTGCGGCGCAGAAAAAAATACAGCGACAGCAGCACACCGATATATATGGCAAATTCAAGTTCGGCAAACAGCGTGGAAAAAAACACGACCCCCAAAATCAAATTATCCGACTTGCTCGCCCGGCGGATTTCCTGAATGTCTTGCCGATTTATCAAACCCCAACCAATCAACAAAATCAAACCAGACAAGGCCGGCGACGGCAGGTATTTTGTAAACGGAGCGAAAACCAAAACAATCACCGCCAAAATCAGCGCGGCAAAAATGGCCGCCATCGGCGTCCGCGCGCCCGCCGCAAAATTCAAACCAGACCGCGTGAACGACCCCGAACCGGCATAACATGAAAAAAAACTGCCCACGATATTTGACAAACCTTGACCCACAAACTCCTGATTTCCAACGATTTGTTGCCCAGATTTTGCTGAAATGCTCCGCGCAATCGCCACCGCTTCGACCAAACCCAACAACGCAATCGCAAAGGCATTTCCCAAAAGTCCCTGAAAATTTCGGGCAGAAATCCCGGGCATCGAGAGCGATGGCAACTGCTGCGGTATTTCTGCGACCATCGGAATGCCCGCCGCCGGGCCGCCGATTGCCCAAGCGAAACCAGTTCCGAAAACCAAACCGGCGAGCAGGTTTGGAATTTTTGGATAATATTTTTTAAAAATACTTGCCGTCAAAAGTGTGTAAACCGCGACCGCAAAAATGGGCAAATGCACCTGCCAAATATTTTCAAAAATCTGTTCCCAAGTATCGATAAACGAGGCGCGCGACGAAATCGACAGCCCCAAAACGCCTTTCATCGAGTTCGTCAAAATCAGCCACGCCGCGCCCGCCGTGAAACCAACGACCACCGTGTGCGACACAAAACTGATGTACCGACCCATCCGACCGAGCCCCAAAGCCAATTGGATCACCCCGGCCATGAAAGTCAAAAGCAGCACACTTTTCAAATATTCCGGCGAACCTTCGGTGGCAAGTTGCGAAACCGAAGCAAAAATGACCAGCGAAATCGGCGTCGTCGGCCCCGAAACCAAGTGCCGCGACGAGCCAAAAAGTGCCGCGACAATCGGCGTGACCATCGCCGTGTACAAACCATATTGCGGCGGCAAACCGGCAATCATCGCAAACGCAATGCCCTGCGGCAGCACGATGATCGCCCCGAGCAGCCCGGCCATAAAATCAGCGCGCAGCGTTTCGCGGTTTTTCAGTTCATCTTTCCAAGCCAAAAAAGGGAAAAAAAGCGGCAGGAGGTGTTTCCGAAAATCGAACTCAATTTCGTCCGGCAGGGTACTTTTCACCTCATCGACGAGGCGGGCGAGTTGCGATTTTATAAAAATGGGAATATTCATCTTTCGGAAATTGGCCTGCAAAACAAAACGAATTTCAAAGGTAAGCGTGTGATTTTAGTCGCAAACCTTATTTTTGGGCGAATTTTAAAATCAAAAAAATGGAGATTTTGTTGGCCGTGGCCGTGCTTCTTTTACTTTTTTTCGGACTTCGACACCGAAAAAAGGAGGAAAAACAATGGATAAAAGAGGATCGATTTGATGAAAGTGGCGATTGGTTGGACAAACGTCCCGGCGAACGTGGCACTTTCGGCTCGCTTGATTTGGAAATGGAAACCGACCGAAAAGATTTGCGCAGACAAGTGAAAATCAACGAGTTGTCTCAAATTTTTAAAAATTATTTTTGGGAAAATCACCCTGATTTTCAAAACGTGTCGGATGAAAATTTCAGGAAAAAATTCCCTTTTTTGAAAAATGAAATCGCCAATTTTATCGCACTCGCCGAAAAAATGGCCACCGGTTTTGCCCCCGCCGATCTCGAGTTTTTGCCCGGCCAGCAGCCCGAAAAACATCCTTTGAAAAAACAGGTTTTGGATTTTTCTTTTGAAAATTTTCCAAAATTGCTGGATTTGGAAATTGAGGTCATCAAAAAACTGGACCTTGCGGCGGAGCGGTTGGTTTCAAAAGTTTTGGTAGACGTGGTTTGAAAATTTAGGAACACACTTCAACCTTATTTCATGATAAAAAGTACCCTGATCGAAATCCTAAAATCTTCCAGCAAAAAAGAACTCCGCGACATCCGCCGCTGGCTCGAATCGCCTGCCCACAATTTCCGGGAAGACGTCCGCCTGCTTTTTGACTACATCACCGGCAAATTGGACGCAGCGGACGATCATTTTTTTGAAAAAGAAGTCGCGTGGCACGCTGTTTTTCCCGGCGAAAGTTTCGACGACGACCGGATGCGGCAGGTCATGTATTTTTTGTTGAAATCTGTCGAAAGTTGCCTCGCGTGGCTCGAACATTCGTCCGACGAAGTGAGTGTGCGCTTGTCGCTCGCGAGTCTTTATCGGGGTCGGCAGTTGGACAAACCGTTCCGTTCGGCGATGGAATCGGCCAAAAAAAGCCTCGAATCGTCCGGTTTGCGCGACTCAAATTATTTTTTGGAAAAATTTTACCTCGAACAAGAACAGTATTTTCAAATGGCCGGGGCGAAACGCGGCGTGGATTTGAACCTCAACCAAGTGGCCGAAGACCTCGATTTGGCATATCTCACAAACAAATTACGCCTCGCCTGCCGCATGAAATCGCACGAGGCCGTTTTTAAAAACGCGAATTACGATTGGGCGTTCATTCCGCCGCTGCTCGGTTTGGTGGACGACAAATCGCTCCTCCACATCCCAGCCATCGCGGTCTATTATTTTGGGTACAAAGCCCTCGATGACCGCAGCAACCCAACCCATTTTGATGCCCTCGAAAAAATAATTTTTTCCAGCGTTGACCTTTTTCCGGTCGGCGAGCAGCGCGAAATTTATTTGTTGGCTATCAATTATTGCATCGGTCGGATGAATACGGGCAACCGCGAATTTGCCCGGCGGGCGTTCGAACTTTTTCGCCGAGGTTTTGAAAACAATGCGTTTTTGGAAAATGGCATCCTGTCGCGGTTCACTTTTGCCAATGCTTTTGCGGCTGCTTTGCTTTGCAAAGAGTTTGATTGGATTGAAAAATTTATCGAAAAACACGAAAATCACCTCGAAGAAAAGCACCGGCACAGCGTCGTGCAATTTCACCAGGCGCGTTTGCTTTTTGAAAAAGGCGATTTTGACAAAGCCCAGCGGCTGCTTTTGCAATTTGATTACGATGATTTGCTACTGAATTTCGTGGCGAAAACCATGCTTTTGAAAATTTATTACCAATCCGAGTCGCTCAACGCCTTCGAATCGCTGCTCGAAAGCATGCGGACTTACCTGCAACGCAAGGATTTTTTGGATGCCAACCGAAAAGCGGTTTATAAAAATTTCCTCAGTTTGTGCCGAAAACTGATGCATTTGAACCCGTTTTCAAAAGTTCAGGTGGAAAAATTCCGGGAGCAAGTCCAAAACACGAACCCGCTGACCGAGCGGGAATGGCTTTTGAAACAGGTGGAAAAAAAGTGAAACCGGGGGCAAAAAAGTGAAACCGGGGGCAAAGTCAAAGCATTTTCAAAAACTCGTCCGCGTTCAATAAATTGATTTTTGGAAAAGGCAAGGCATGAAGCACATTGAAATGTTTGTCATTTGTCACCAAAAAATCGGCGTTTCGAGCAAAGGCACAGTCCGTAAATTTGTTGTCGTCCGCATCAAAATAGATAAGATTCATGGCATAATACTTGAAAACATATTCGACGTTGGGCAAGGAATCAAGCGTTTCCAAAACAACGGTTGCCAGTTCGGGGCTTAAATTTTTACCAATAATCTCCTCATATTCGTTCAAAATATCCGTCGTGACCAACAAATCGAACTTGCCATCGCGGAGTGCCTGCCAGATTGGGTAGTACTTTGAACGGCGGGAAATTGCAACGACCAGCACGTTCGTATCCAAAACTATTTTCATGCCTCAAACTTTTTGGAATACGGAGTCCGCTGGTGCGAGTTCAGGATTTCATCTGCGTTTAACTGTTTTTCATCCCAAATTTTGTCCGCCAAATCAGATGCTTTGTCAGCAAAATATTTGCCGAGCATGCGTTTGATTTCCAGCAAATCCCGGTCGTCAATTTTGTAGGAAAATATTTTCAGCAACTCCAATTGCAGGTTGGTAAAAGGTTGGGGAATGGAATCAGTCATGACCATTTTTAAAAGATTTTTGTGCAAAAATAGTGGATTTTCAATGTTTTAGAAATCGTTCTTGATTTTCCGGCAAATCAAAACCGCCTTTTTCCCCTCAAAATCCGTGACGCCAAACAAAAAAACATCCCCGCCGTCGCGCAAATTCAACTTCTTTTTCATCATTTCTGCCGTTTCCGGAAAATTTCGCACCGCCACATTTGCCTTGCCTTCCGGCAAAAATTGGCTGATTTCGCGGCGGTCGAACTTGCAGATTTTTTCAATCAAAAATTTCCGACCCGGCACGTTTTTCGGCACATTTTCAGAAGTAAAAAGATGCGTGTTCGGATGCAATTTTGACAAACCAAAACGGTTGGCAAAAACTTTAAAACCGCCCGATTTCATCACCGACGGCGGCGGCTCGACCAAAAATTTTTGGGGCATGGAAAATTCAACCGCAGCATTTTTTTCTTCCAAAAAAGTAAAATCAAAACTCGAAAACGAGCCATCATTTTCCAAAACCACTGCCGAAATTGGGATATTTTCGACCTCAAAATTGGCCGTCGGTTCGAGCAAATACAGCACCTCGCGGCACTCGCCGGGCGTGCCGATGACCCAAATTTTCGACACGTTTTTCAACTGTCCCGCAGCCAAATGCAAGTCCAACATCGGTGCAGTTTTGACCAAAATTTTGGACGACTTTTCAAACAATAAATCCTTGATTTTCAAAACGTTGGGTGTGCAATCTTCCAATCTGAAAACCCGTCCGCCCGCCCCGTCGCGGCGTGCCGGGTCGAGGTAAATCAGGTCAAATTTCTCCTCGTTTTTTTGTAAAAAATCTTCGGCGAGGCCGCCAGAAAACGAGGCGTTTTTTACACCCAAAATTTCGAAATTGTGGCGGACGTATTTCAATAAATTTTCATTTTGCTCGACGACCGCGACTTGCCCAAAATTTTTGGAAAAAAAGAAAACATCCACACCCAAACCGCTCGTCAAATCAACCATTTTTTGCCCTGAAAAAAGATTGGATTTGAAAATAGCGGTGCGCTCCGACGAGCATTGTTCAATCGGCAAACCGGGCGGAAAAACCAATCCGGGACGATGCCACAACGGTACTTTTTCTTTGATTTTTTGCAAAGCCGCGACCTGCCCGGCGACTTCCGACATCGAAAAATTGGTGTTTTTCGAGGCGGACAAAGCCAGTTTTCGCGGGTCGGCGTCGCGGTGCTGCCAGATGAAATCAAAAAAGGAATGAGGCATGAGGAATGAGGTATGAAATTTTGCAGTCAATAAAACGCCAACAATTGGTCGGTCAGATTTTCCAAATTGACTTGTTCGATTGGGTGTTTGCTTTCTGCCAAATTTATGAACCGACCGTTTGGCAAAAACGACGCAGTTTCGGCAGTTTCTTTTTCCGAAACCATGTTGTCAGCATCGCCTCGAATCAACAAAATTGGGCAGGTGATTTTCTGAAAATCTTCTTTTTTCAAGGCTGCGCCGTTGCCCAAACCCATCAACATTTCGGCAGTTTTTTGAACGACCGTTTTCCAATTTTCGCCGTGTCTTTTGGCCAACGCCTCGGCAAATTTTGGCACTTTCAATGCTATTTTTTCGGGGTCGAGCATCGCCGTTTCGCGGGCGGCGGAGTCGGGTGTCCAATCGAATTTGGTGCCCAAAGTTGCTATTTTCCCCACGCGTTCTGGGTGTTTTTGAGCAAAATCCAAAGCCACATATCCGCCCATGCTGTATCCAAAAAAGTTGACCTTTTCAATTTTTTCAGCATTTAAAAATGAAAAAATGAAATTTGAAAACATCGAAATAGAAAACGGTTCGTCCGGAATCGGCAGACCGCCGTGTCCCGGAAAATTACTTTTTAAAACTGGTTTTGAATCAAAAACGAGTTGCGACAAAGCAAATTCGAGGCTTGACATTTGGTCAGCGGCACCGAGCGCGCCGTGCAAAAGCAGGAGAGGTTTGGTTTTCATTTTTCAATAATTTTTGGGTGAAAAAATCAAAAATCAGTTGGTTTTTGCCGCATCGATTTTTTCTCGGATTGAATGATTTTGGCCTTCCGGCGGGCGATTTTTACGGACTTCGGGACGCGTACTTTTTTGCGTTTTACGACCGGTTTCAGTGCGCGTTCCAACATTTTGACGAGTTTTTCGATGGCCAATTCTTTGTTGTCCAATTGCGACCGCGAGGTTTGGTTGACAGCCGCCAACAAACCTTCTGCGCTCAATTTTGTCGCTAATTTTTCCCGCAAAATATCTTTTTCGTCTGCCGAAAGTGCGGCGGACGCGGCTAAATCGAGCACAGCTTCGACTTTGGTTTCCACTTTGTTCACGTTTTGGCCGCCTTTTCCGCCGGATCGGGCGGTGCGGAAAGTGAATTCGCGGATGAGGAGTTCTTTGTCCATTTGTTTTTATGATGAAAAATGAAGAAAAATTACTTGCTTGCTGACGAAATGCCCAACGTCAAATGTCGTCAACTTCATGATTTCGCAGCAATCGAATTTAATTTTCGCGAGACCTTTATATTTTAGAAACTGGGCTCAAATCCCTGTTTTTGATCAGGACTTCGAGAACAAAAGTCAAATCCAGAAGGTGCCCGATCACCAGTTTTTGCCTGTAGCAAATAATTTTTCGATGAATCTTTGCCCTTCGCAAGCCGAAAAAAATCATTCTTTGTGGTAAAATTTGGTATTTGATTATTGGTTATTGGAAAAATGGTTGTTGGCAGTTTGCCAAAAAACCAATAACCAATTTTCCAATAACCAATAACCAATAACCAATTTAGTATGGAAAATTTTGTAGATTACGTAAAAATCCACTTCAAATCCGGCAAAGGTGGCCCCGGCAGCGTCCATTTTCATCGTGACGCGAGCAATGCGAAAGGCGGACCGGACGGCGGCGACGGCGGGCGCGGCGGCCACATTATCCTCGAAGCTGACCACAACGAATGGACTTTGCTTTCGCTGAAATTCCGCAAACACATTTACGCGGGCGACGGCGCGGGCGGAACTGGCGGCCTGAAATCTGGAAAAGATGGCAGCGACATCACCGTAAAAGTGCCCCTCGGCACGGTCGCAAAAGATGCGGAAACGGGCACGGTGCTTCTTGAAATTACGGAAAAAGGAGAGAAAAAAACACTCATGTTCGGCGGTCGCGGCGGAAAAGGCAATACTTTTTTCAAAAATGCCACCCACCAATCCCCAAAATATGCCCAGCCCGGCGAGCCGGAAACGGACATGGAAATCATTTTGGAACTCAAAATTTTGGCGGACGTCGGCCTCGTCGGTTTTCCGAACGCCGGAAAAAGTACGCTTTTGAGTGCGGTCAGCGCGGCGAAACCCAAAATTGCAGATTATCCATTCACGACGCTCGTTCCGCAACTCGGCATCGTCGAATCGCGGCCGGGGCAGTCGTTCGTTTTGGCCGACATCCCCGGAATCATCGAAGGCGCGCACGAAGGCAAAGGTCTCGGCCATCGGTTTTTGCGGCACATCGAACGGAACGCCGTTTTGCTTTTTCTCGTCCCCGCCGACACGAACCGCACGATTGCCGATGAATACGATATTTTGCGCACGGAACTTGAAAAATTCAACCCCGATTTGTTGGACAAACCAAGGCTTTTGGGCATTTCAAAAGCCGATTTGATTGACGAAGAACTGGAAAAAATGCTTCGCGCCACGTTGCCCGGTGGCATCACAACGATTTTTTTCTCGGCAGTTTCGGGGAAAAATGTGCAGCAATTGAAAGATTTGCTTTGGAAAACACTCAATATTTGAACTATGAACTATGAACTATGAACTATAAACTATAAACTATGAACTATAAACTATAAACGTTCATAGTTCATAGTTCATAGTTCATAGTTCATAGTTCATAGTTCATAGTTCATAGTTCATAGTTCATAGTTAAAATGAAAATCCACTTCTATCTTCACTACCAAACCCGCCCCGGCCAAAACCTTTCCATCGAAATTTTAGATAACGAAAATGGGCATAAAATTTTACCATTAAACTATCTGAACGATGAATTTTGGTACCTCCATTTAGATACCAAAACAACAAATTCCCTTATAAAATCTGTTGTAAATTATCGATATTCTATCACCGATAACGCGGTTTCGCCACCTGTTTTTAAAACAGAATGGGGCGAGCGAAATCTCGAAATTTCAACTGACGAAGATTGGCAAGTTTTTGATTTTTGGAACGCCGCCGGAGCAGTTGAAAACGTGTTTTTGACCCAACCTTTTCAACAGATTTTATTCAAAAACGCTGCCGGAAAACCAAAAACGTCGCCCGTATTTTCCCATATTTTTAAGGTAAAAGCACCACTTTTGAAACCCGACGAAGTGCCGTTTTTGCTCGGCCACGGCACGGCTTTGCGAAATTGGGACACCGCCGCGCCGCTTTTGCTTTCAAAAAATGAAGGTTCGGAAAATTGGGAAATCCGCCTCGATTTGAGCCGTGAAGATTTTCCGTTGGCTTATAAATATGGTGTTTGGAACTCGAAAACCAACCGATTTGTCCAATTTGAAACGGGCAGCAATCGCTCGCTTTTCGACCCCGGCGCGGTCGGAAAAACGGTTTTGCACGATGGTTTTGCTCGGCTGGCGAACAATTCGTGGCGCGGCGCGGGCGTGGCGATCCCTGTTTTTAGTTTGAGAAGTGAAAAAAGTTTTGGCGTTGGCGAGTTCACCGACCTGCCGTTGCTGGCCGATTGGGCAAAATCGGTCGGCCTGAAATTGATTCAACTTTTGCCCGTCAACGACACGTCGGCCAACGGAACTTGGACGGATTCGTATCCCTACGCCGCGATTTCGGCGTTCGCTTTGCACCCGCAATATTTGAATTTGGAAGCCGTCGCCGGGAAAAAACACGCGGCGATTTTGAAGCCTTTTTTGAAAAAACAAAAAGCCGTCAACGCGCTCGAAGCCGTTGATTATGAAGAAGTTATGCGCGAAAAATGGGCGGCGGCGCATCTGCTTTTTCATGCCCAAAAAATGGATTGGGAGCGGGACGAAAACTGGAAGGACTATTTTGAAAGCCAAAAAAACTGGCTTTTTCCGTACGCAGTTTTTTGTTTTTTGAAAGAAAAACACGGCACGCCGGATTTCAGTTTGTGGCCTGCGGAGCACCAAAAATTTGACCCAAAAATCGTCGAAACCGACACGGAGGCCGATGCGGTTGGCCTGCATTTGTTTGTTCAGTGGCATTTGCATTTGCAATTAAAAGCGGCGGCGGATTATATCCATGCGGCGGGTTTGGTTTTGAAAGGCGACATTCCGATTGGGATTTATCGGTTTTCGAGCGATGCGTGGGTCGCGCCGGAACTTTACAAAATGGAAAAACAGGCCGGTGCGCCGCCCGATGATTTTGCCGAAAAAGGCCAAAATTGGGGCTTTCCGACCTACAATTGGGACAAAATGAAGGCCGATGGCTTCGCTTGGTGGCGGCAGCGGTTCGCACAAATGTCTTTGTATTTTGATGCGTTTCGGATTGACCACATTTTGGGTTTTTTCAGGATTTGGTCAATTCCGTTGGACGCGGTCGAGGGGATTTTGGGCGTTTTTGAACCTGCTTTGCCGATTCAGGAATTTGAGTTGCGCGAGTCTGGACTTTCGGTTTCGCGACTGACGACACCGTTTATTTCCAACCAAATTTTGGGTCAATTTTTTGGGGAAAATGCGCTGGCCGTGCGCGACCATTTTCTCGACCGCCGCGACGATGGTTTGTTTGATTTGAAACCTGAATTTGCGACGCAGCAGCAAGTCGAGGCACTTGATTTTTTGAAAATGAAAATGCCTCCGGAAATCAAACAAGGCCTTTTTGACCTGATTTCCAACGTAATCTTGTTAAAAAACTCGGACGGCACGCTGCATTTTCGTTTTGGGATTGAAAAAACGAGTTCATTTCAAAACCTCGGAAAATTCCAGCAGGATGCCTTGCGAAATCTCTACAACAATTATTTTTACAAACGACAGGACGATTTTTGGCAAATCGAGGCGATGGAAAAACTGCCCGCGTTGAAACGTTCGACAAACATGTTGATTTGCGGTGAAGACCTCGGGATGGTGCCGAATTGCGTGCCGGACGTGATGTCGGAACTCGGAATTTTGAGTTTGGAAATCCAACGGATGCCAAAAACGCCCGGTTTGGCGTTTTTTCACCCGAAAGACGCACCGTATTTGTCGGTCGTCACGCCTTCGACGCACGACATGAGCATCGTCCGGGGTTGGTGGGAAGAAAACCGCGAACTGACCGGACGTTTTTACAACGAAATTTTGGGGCTGCCGGGCGACGCACCGTTTTTCTGTGAACCCTGGATAAATCGGGCAATTTTGGCGCAACATTTTAACTCCCCGGCGATGTGGGCGATTTTTCAGTTGCAAGATTTGATGGGCATGGACGGCGACTTGCGCCGCGAAAATCCAAACGAAGAGCGCATCAATGTTCCCGCAAATCCGAAACATTATTGGCGTTATCGGATGCATTTGACTTTGGAAAAATTGGCGGGGGAGACGAAATTTAACCATCTTTTGGAGAGCATGGTGCGGCAAGGTGGACGTTAAATTTGTAATGAAAATTGGCCGATTCTTATTTCAAAATGCTGATTCTAAAAGGTGCGTAGCACCAAAATATTTGTAGAAATACAGTGAAAAACATTCAAAAAAGGTGCGTAGCACCGTGATATTTAAACGCCAAATATTTCGGTGCTACGCACCTTTCAACAAATTTTGACCAACCTTTTCTACAAATATTTTGGTACTATGCACCTTTTAGAACCAACAATTTGAAACTGTAATTGAGACTTAAAATTTATAGAAAATGAATAGAAATCACTTATCAAACTTATC
Source organism: Saprospirales bacterium (assembly GCA_031398055.1). GTDB lineage: Bacteria > Bacteroidota > Bacteroidia > Chitinophagales > Saprospiraceae > M3007. The sequence goes on from JANNMS010000243.1 coordinate 11,635, forward strand.
CTTATCCAGCATAGTAATTTCTATGTTGTTTATAGTGTGTTCTTGTAAAAATGATAAGAAAACTATTGAAAACACAACAGCAAATAGTGGTGTCAATCCACAGTTATTGGCATTAACAGAAGCATTAGAAAAGAACCCAAATAACGACTCGCTTTTGTTCCGCCGGGCGGAGATTTTTTATGAAATGGAAGGTTACGATGCGGCCATTCAAGATTTGGCGAAAGCCATCAGCATTGACTCTTTGCAGCCCAATTTTTACCACCTTTTGGCGGATGTTTTTATGGATTACACGAAGAGTTATCAGGCCGTAAAAACGATGGAAGTTGCGGTGTCAAAATTCCCAGACCGGACACCTACTTTGTTGAAAATGAGCGAGTTCTATCTGATTGTAAAACGCCACACGGAAGCTTTGCAGGTGCTCGGAAAGATACTCGAACGCGACCCACAAAACGCAGATGCTTATTATATGACTGGCAGAATTGCACTGGATATGGGCGATGAAAAACGGGCGATTGCAGCACTGAAAAAAGCGACTCAATTGGACGCGACTATTTCTGATGCGTGGGTGTTTTTGGGTAAAATTTATGCAAATAATAAAGACCCGCTCGCTATTCAATATTACGATAACGCTTTAAGATTGGACACCAGTAATATTGATATTGTATTGGAAAAGGCTGTTTTTTATAAGAGACAAGGAAAATTTGAAAAGGCATTTGAAATTTATAGAGATTTAGTAAAAAACAACCCTAATTATTCGGATGCGTGGTTTGATATGGGCATGATTTATCTCGAAATGGATTCAGTGCCAAAAGCTTATGACCATTTTAATATTGCCATAAAAACTGAACCGACGTTTGTAAAAGCCTATTATTATCGAGGTGTGGCGGCGGAAGAAATGGGAAATTTGGAAGGAGCATTGGCCGATTACAAACAAGCGGCGAAGATGTCTCCCAATTTTTCGGAAGCAAAAGAGGCGTTGGAACGGCTCAAAAAATGACCGGACTGACCTTTTTGCGTAAAATCATTTACAACTGTTTTTAAAAAACTTGACCTTTGCGGCTGCCATGTTTATCGTGGCAACCAACCACATTTTTAAATCCAAATACATTAGTATGAAAAATCTACACACGTTCATTTTAGCCATTGCCCTCGTTTTTTCAACCGCGCAATTGGCTGAGTCCCAAAATTTGAAAAAAAATCCGCCGTCGAAAAGCAGCGGGACTGTTTCAAAAGAACAATTGAAAATCCATCCGCCGAAAAATTGGAAAGTTCCGGTGGCCGAAAACCCGTTTGGTGTGGGCGAAATTCAATTTAAAGGCAATCAAAAATTGAATTTTTCGCCCGGTCAAATGCCAGAAGTAAAAGTTTTTCGCGGCGAAAATGGGCTGCCGATTTTGTTCACCGGGCAGACAGCCGCGTCAAAAACCGAGTTTCCAGGGGCGGTCAAAAACTCGGTTCGCGCACTGAATTATTTGGTGAGTTTACAGCCCGAAAAGATTCAAAATGTGGCCGAAGAATTTGTGCCGACCGTCGCCGAAACCGATGAACAAGGCCGCGAGCACGTCCGTTTCCAACAAATTTATAAAGGAGTTCCTGTTTTTGGGGGCGAAATGATAGCGCATTCCGAAAATCAGGTTTTTGAAATGTTGAACGGCCGGTATTTTCCGACACCAAAAATTGAGGATGTTTCTGCTAAAATTTCTGCCCAAAATGGGTTTGAAAAAGCACTCGCCACGTTCCCGACCGAGGCGGTGAAAACCAATTGGACGGCCAAAGATTTATCTATTGTCGGTGGTTCGCGGTTTGTTTCTGAACTCGTTATTTTTTACAAAAATGAAAATTTAGAGAATGAAAAATTGGCGTGGCACCTGACCGTGCGACCCAATTTGTTGCGCCGCGTCGAGTTTTTTGTGGACGCAAAAACGGGTGAAATTATTGAGCAATTTGACAACACTTGCGAAATTGACGGTGGCCGGGTGCATGAACATTTTTGTGGAAAAGAAACAGAGACCGAAATTAACGGAGATAACAAAATCAATATTGAAAATGAAAATTTTGTTGGTGTACATACAGAAATGATGCCACCGCCGGTGACTGGAACAGGGCAAGATTTGTTCAATGTCAATCAAAGTTTTGGGGCGTGGAAAGAGGGAACTGTATATTATATGGAAGATGCGAGCAAGACTTCGATGTTCAATGCAACGGCTTCGGTGATGCCAAACGAGCCCGTCGGTGCAATCGTAACTTTGGATGCGTTCAATACCACACCGGAAAAACAAGCATCATTTAACTATGATATTGTTGTGTCTAATTCGACAACGTTTAGCAACAAGGCAGGGGTTAGCGGGCACATAAATTCGATAAAGAGTTTTGATTATTACAAAACAACTTTCAATAGAAATTCTATCAATGGTAGTGGCGGAAATATCTTGTCATTTGTAAATGTTGCTGATTCTGATGGATCTTCGATGGGCAATGCTTTTTGGAACGGCGATGCGATGTGGTACGGCAATGGCGATAGTTTTTTCAAAGAATTGGCGCGTGGTTTGGATGTTGGCGGCCATGAAATAACACACGGCGTGGTTGAAAAAACGGCCAATTTGGTTTATCAAAATGAAAGCGGTGCGTTGAACGAGTCATTTGCCGACATTTTTGGGGCATTGATTGAACGCGATGCGGATTGGTGGAGACTTGGGGAAGAAGTGATGAAATCGGGCGTTTCGGCAGGCGGCACCTTGCGAAATTTGCAAGACCCGCACAATGGCGAATCTTCGGGCAGCCCGTTTTGGCAGCCTAATCACGTCAACGAAAAATACAACGGCACACAAGACAATGGTGGTGTACATATCAATTCGGGCATTGTAAACCGCGCATTTTATTTATTTGCAACAAACACGGCACTTGGCTCAACAAACGAAGCGAGATTACTCAAAGCCGAACAAGTTTATTACAAGGCTTTAAAAGACTATTTGGTTAAGTCCAGTAAGTTTATTGATTGCAGAATTGCAGTGATTAAAGCCGCCACAGATTTATTTGGTGCAACAGTTGCAACGGCTGCGGGAACAGCATTTGACCAAGTTGGAATTGTTGGTTCTGGCGGTGGCGGCAACACAAATTATCAAGGCAATTTGGCCACAAACCCGGGCGATGATTTGATTTTGATAACGACTCCCGATTATGCAAACCTTGATTTGGCAGCAGGAAACGGTACTGTTTTGGGAACAATTTATGATAAAGGCGTGGCCAGCCGCCCAAGTGTTACGGATAATGGAAGTGTGCTGGTTTTTGTAAATGAAGAAGGGCATATAATTGGGATGGATTTGGTTTATAAACCGAATGGTGATATTGAATTTACGGATACACAAATTTCTGATTTGCCGGAATGGCGGAATTGTGCAATTTCAAAAGACGGTCGTTTTTTGGCCGCGATAACTAAAACTTTGGAGCCGACTATAACAGTTTATGACCTCACAAGCCCAAGTTTTGATAATCAAACTTATGATTTATACAATCCGACTTATACACAAGGCCAGATAACATTGGATGTTCAATACGCCGATGTATTGGAATTTGATTATTCAGGCAAATATTTAATGTACGATGCTTATACAGAAAATGTCAATTCACAGAATGAAACAATCGGTTATTGGGATATAAATTTCCTTAAATTTTGGGAAAACGGTTATACAGATGGCGTGGACGATATAACAAAATTGTTCAACGGACTGCCGGAAAAAACCAGTGTCGGCAACCCAGCTTTTTCAAAAAACTCGCCGTACATCATCGCTTTTGATGTGATTGATGGATTGAATAATCAATACAATATCTTCGGTGCGAATCTCGAAACGGGCGATAATTCACCGATTGTACAAAATAATGGCGACACCGGCGTGCCGAATTTCAATCGCTTGGACAACACGATTATTTATGAATCTGCTGCAAAAAACATCCGAAAACAGGGCGTGGCAACTTCCAAAATTGCAGGCAGCGGCAGTTCTACCGCATTTATTCCGAACCATGTTTGGGGTGTCTGGTTTTCGAACGGAACGCGTAGTTTGATTGTGGATGCCGATGAACCGACGTCCGAAACTGCCCAGTTCACCGTTTTTCCGAACCCGTTTTCTGAAAATTTGACGGTAAATATTTCCAGTAAAAAGTCTGCCCCCGCCAAAATTGCTGTTTTCAATTTGTTCGGCCAGCAGGTTTTTGGGAAAAATTTAGATTTGCAGGAAGGCAAAAATCAACTCGAATTGCCGATGAACAATTTGCCGACAGGCAGTTATCTCGTTCAATTTCAGTCAGAAAATAAAACTTCGGCGGTGAAAGTGGTGAAAAATTGAGCAGTAGGTTTTGATAAAAACCAAAAGGGCGACTTTGCTATTTGCAAAG
>JANNMS010000244.1:0-29270 GCA_031398055.1 Saprospirales bacterium
TGAACTATGAACTATGAACTACTAAAAGTTAAACGTTCATAGTTCATAGTTCATAGTTCATAGTTCATAGTTCATAGTTCATAGTTCATAGTTCATAGTTCAAATTATTTGCATTGCTGATTTCCGCAACCGCTGCAAAAACGGCGATGCAAAAATGAAGGACTGCAAATTTTCATTGTCGCTCGCCAGCACCATGTCTTTCGTGCCGCTCCATTCCAGTTCGCCGTCGTGCAAAAAGCAGATATTTTGGCCGATTTCCATCACCGAATTCATGTCGTGGGTATTGATGATGGTCGTGATGTTGTTTTCTTCGGTGATACTTAAAATTAATTCGTCAATTACGATGCTCGTTTTTGGGTCGAGACCGGAGTTCGGTTCATCGCAAAAAAGGTATTTCGGATTGAGGACGAGGGCGCGAGCGATGCCGACCCGTTTTTGCATCCCGCCGGAAAGTTGTCCCGGGTATTTTTTGTTGCTCCCGGCAAGGCTGACCCGTTCGAGGCAATAATTGACCCGCTCCAATTTTTCTTTGTAATTCATCTGGGTAAACATATCGAGCGGAAAACGAATGTTTTGCTCGACAGTCAGCGAATCAAAAAGCGCGGAACCTTGAAACAGCATCCCTACTTTCATCCGGATCGGGCGGATTTCTTCTTTCGTGAGGTTGGTAAAATCCACGTCGTCGTACCAGATTTTTCCGGTGGTGGGTTTGTGCAGGCCGACCAAAATTTTCATCAAAACCGTTTTCCCAGAACCCGAACGTCCGATAATCAGGTTGGTTTTGCCTGCTTCGAAAGTAAATGAAATGCCTTTCAGCACTTGCTGGTCTTCGAAAGATTTGAATATATTTTCTGCTCGTATCATTTTGATTTACGATTTTAGATTTACGAATTACGCTTCAATTGCCGTTTTTGGCTTCCTCGCCAACAACTTTTTGGAGCGGATTTGAGGAAAATTGTTTGACCAATTTCACATAATCTTCCCAGCCCAAAACCTCTGGCCGTTTTTCAAAAAACGGGTCGTTCATCAAAATTTCCGGTGGAAAAAAGTCTTTCAAAGTATTCCGAAGCATTTTTCGCCGCTGGTTGAAAGCCATTTTTACCATTCTCCGAAACGTTTTTTCATCGCAGCCCAACGCGGTCGGTTGGCCATTTTCATCCATTTTTCGGGTCAAACGAATGACGGCAGATTGCACTTTCGGCGGCGGGCTGAACGAGCCGGGAGCCACCGAAAATAGGTATTCCGTTTTGAAAAACGCCTGCGAAATTACGCTCGTGATGCCATAAACTTTTGATCCGGGGCGGCTGACGACGCGGTCGGCCACCTCTTTTTGGAACATCCCGACCATTTCTGGGATTTGGTCGCGGAGTTCGATCAATTTGAAAAGTATCTCGGTCGAGATGTTGTACGGGAAATTTCCGATGAGGCAAAACGGGCGGTCGCCAAAAATTTCGGCAGGGTCGAAATTCAAAAAATCCTTGAAAACCAGCCGTTCGGAAAACGCCGGAAAATTGTTTTTCAAAATCTCGACCATGTCCGGGTCGGCCTCGACCGCCCAAGTTTGGAAGCCTTTTTTTTCCAACAAAAACTTGGTGAGCATCCCCTGCCCGGGCCCGATTTCGAGGACTTGGCCAGTTTGACTGCCCAATTGCAGGCTGTCGGCGATTCGTTCGGCAATCGAATCATTTTTCAAAAAGTGCTGGCCGTAGGATTTTTTAGCAAAAACTTTCATCGTTTGGGTGGCAAAGGTGGGCAAAATTTGCTGGTTTGCTGGTGACAAATTGGCACTCCCGCAAACCAACAGATGCCAGATTGACGTAAAAACGTTAATATTTCCAGCAATTTTTCTACGGAACGACATTTGATATTTTGTATTTAAAAAATGTCGGGTAACTTGACCCGGCAAACTTTAATGGAGTTTAGAAGGTTTAAAAGTTTAGAAGGTTTAGGAAATTTAAACCTTTTCAACCTCCTAAACCTGCGAAACCTAAAATTTAGAAACGATGACAAATATCCGTTCTGCCAATGCGATTCCTGCGAATACGCCTTTGTATTTCGACGATTTCATCACCCGCGACGGGTGGCGAATCGGTGGGCAGATGATGCCTATTCAAATTACGTCGCTCCCGGCAGTCAATTTATTTGAGACCCACGAGTTGTTTTATATTCAAATTGTTGCCCCCGGTTTGGTTGAAAAAGACCTGAAAATCGAAGTCACCGAAAATTCCCTTGATGTTCAATATCTTCCTGCCTCAAACAAATTTGAACCTTTTGACTCGCTGAGATACTGGCACACCGAATACCGCCCGAAAGCCTTCCGCCGCCGTTTTGAAGTGAACCCCGATGCCATCGCTATTTTGGATTACAAATTGACCAGTGAAAACGGCATTTTCACTTTTGAAATCCCAAAAATGGAAGCGATTCGTGGAAAAGTAGCACCGGTTTTTGGGTTTTCGTGGAACTGAGGTTGGTTATTGGTTGATTAGTTATTGAGAAATTGGTTATTGGGGCGGCAAAACGAGTGTTGTTTTGAAAAAAGTCATGTTGTCTTTGGCAACATGACTTTTTTTTGAACCAAAATTTTGGATTTCCTTTGCCACACGCCCACAAATAGCCAAATCACCAAATCCTCAAATCACCCTAAAAAATGCGCCTCGTTTTCATCTCCGACACCCACAATCTGCACGAAAATTTGCGGCTGCCCGACGGCGATTTCCTGTTTCACACCGGCGATTTTTCGGGTCGCGGACGGGTGGCAGAATGCATGGAATTTTTGGATTGGTTTGGTCGGCAGCCGCACCGGTACAAAGTTTTGGTGGCGGGAAACCATGATTTTATGGCCGAAAAATACCCCGAGGAATTTCAAAGGTTGATTCCCGAAAACGTCATTTATTTAAATGATTCGGGGGTGATTTTGGAAGGTTTGAAAATTTGGGGAAGCCCCGTCCAGCCCTGGTTTTATGATTGGGCGTTCAATCGAAAACGCGGCGCGGAAATCCGAAAACACTGGGATTTGATTCCGCCCGACACGGATATTTTACTGGTTCATGGCCCGCCGTACAACATTCTCGACCGCGTGGCGAGGGACGGTTCTCCGGTCGGTTGCCGCGATTTGCTGCACCGTTTGGACGATATTTCAGTGAAAATCACGGCATTTGGGCACATCCACGAGGCTTACGGTAAATTTGAAAAAGATGGAAAACTGTTTTTGAACGCCTCCGTTTTGGATGAAAATTATGATTTGAAAAATCGGCCGTGGGTCGTGGATTGGAATAGGTTGAATACTTTTACGGTCGTAAATTTGTAAAAATTTTTTTAAAAATGTCAACAGCAACTGCAATTTCTCCGGTTCAAATCCGCACCGTCTCGCGGCCAAAAACGGTGGAGAAAAAAATGACCTTGGCCGAGTTCCGCGAAGAATTTGGCGACAAAGAAGACGGGTTTAAATACGAGTTTTCCGACGGAAAAGTCATCAAAACACAAAGCACAATGAATCCAAAACAACTATTTATTGTCCAAAACATCTTGCGGCGATTCGCCCAGACCTTTGCTTATGCCAATCGTGATGAATTGTTTTTGGAAGTGAACCAATCAACTGGCACTGAAAAACTGCGCCGTCCAGATTTATCTTACTGGCCTGCGGGAAAAATCAAATCCGGCCAAGAAAAAGTATCCCCATTTGTCATCGAAATCATCTCGCCGACGGACAAATCGGATGAAATCGAGACCAAACTTTTTGAATATTTTTCGGCAGGCGTGAAAGTGGTCTGGCACATCCGCCCGAACTTCAAAACCGTTCATGTTTTTACCTCGCCGACAAAAATCAAAATTTGCATGGGCGACGAAATTTGCAGTGCCGCACCCGTCGTCCCTGATTTTGAAATGACGGCGGACGAGGTGTTTTTTAAATAAAAACCTATCCAGAAATCCAATTTCAATGAAAAAAAAGCAAAAAGTAGCCATCGTCGGCGCAGGTCTCGTCGGGTCACTTTGGGCCGTTTTTTTAGCGCGGCGCGGCTACGAAGTCCATGTTTTTGAACGCCGGGCGGACATGCGCGAGGCAGGTTACGTCGGCGGGCGTTCCATCAATTTGGCGATGAGTTTTCGCGGCTGGCACGCCATCGAAAAAGCAGGTTTGGGCGAAAAACTGCGCCACGCCGCGCTGCCGATGCCCGGTCGGATGATTCACCCGATGGCTGGCGACCTCGCTTTTCAAGCCTACGGAAAAACCGGGCAGGCCATTTATTCCGTCTCGCGGGGCGGCCTGAATTTGGAACTTTTGAACGCCGCCGGCGGGTTTCCGAACGTCCATTTTTACTTCAACCACCGCTGCACCGACGTGGATTTGCAAAAACCGTTCATCACTTTTCAGGATGAAAAAACGGGCAAAACCAAACGTTTTCGCGCCGACCTGATTTTCGGAACGGATGGCGCATTTTCCGCAGTCCGGTATGCTTTGCAGCGCACCGACCGTTTTGATTACAATCAAAAATACCTCGAACACGGCTACAAAGAATTATCAATTCCTGCTTTGCCGGATGGAAATTTTCAAATGAAACCCGATGCTTTGCACATTTGGCCGCGCGGCAATTTTATGTTAATTGCACTTCCGAACGCCGACGGCAGTTTTACCTGCACCTTGTTTTTGCCCTTCGAAGGCGAGGTTTCTTTTGAAAAATTGAAAAATGACGACGACGTGCGGGCGTTTTTTCAAAAATATTTTGCCGACGCCGTGCCGCTGATGCCAACATTGATCGAAGATTTTAACCAAAATCCGACCTCGTCGCTCGTCACCGTCCAAAGTCATCCGTGGCAGTGGCAAAACCGGATTTTGTTGCTCGGCGACGCGGCCCACGCCATCGTCCCGTTTTTTGGGCAGGGCATGAACGCGGGGTTCGAGGATTGCACGATTTTGGATGAAATGATCGACCAATTTGCGGGCGACTGGCAAAAAATCATCTCGACTTTCGCCGCCCGCCACGAAAAAAACGGCCACGCCATCGCTGAACTCGCCTTGCGGAATTTCGTGGAAATGCGCGATAAAGTGGGTGACCCCAAATTTTTGCTCCGCAAAAAAATCGCTGCCCATCTCCATGAAAAACATCCTGCCGATTTTTTGCCCGTTTATTCGATGGTTTCGTTTTCGAACACGCCGTACCAAACGGCTTTGTCGGAAGACGACCGGCAAAATGAATTGTTTGAGAAAATTTTGGCCTTGCCAAATATTGAAGAAAAATGGGATGGAGAGGAAGTCGAGGCAATTTTTAAAAATTGGCGGGCTGGCCAGATTTCTGAAATTTAAAAAATTTCAGAAATCTCAAACCCAACTACCTTTGTCGCCGAACAATTCGTTACTAAATGAGACTCTTCGCCATCCTTTTTTTCCTCGCGGCGTTTTTGGGCAGCACCTCTTTTCAAAAAAAAACGACCCCACCTCCGAAAAAAAAACCCTCGGCAACCATTGCTGCGGACACTTTGGATACGCCATTTATTTTGCCAAAAAAAATAGAATGGCTGGAAGTCGTGGCCCAAAAAAAAGACAAAATCGGCGACCTGCTCAAACGTTTTCACCTCTCCGATTTTGAGTGCAACAAGGCTAAGTTTTTGGCAATCAATCAATTGACTGCTGGCATCAAAATCCTTCCGGGAAAAATTTACAAACTGCCGATTGCCATTTTGAAATACAATGGCAAGAGCATTCGCACGACGATGAAAATCGAAGATTTGTATTTGGCCAAACGAATCCAGGAATTCAACAGCCGGGCAAAAACCGAAAAACTGCGCGACGATGTGTTCATCATTTCCAAAAAACTTTGGGTGCCGTGGCACGAATTTGCCTGCCCCGAGGAAGTTGACGACGATGAAACTGCCATTGAAAAAATCGTAAAATCAGGCCGCCCACTGCCCGAAATCGGCGGCGAAAAAGCATATCTCGGGGCGCGGGTGTTTCCACTTTTTGGAAAAAAATATGAAAAAACACCGCTCGCCAGCCAAAAATTGAAGGGAAAAATATTTTACATCATCTCCGGGCACGGCGGCCCGGATGTCGGGGCGCAGGGAAAACGCGGAAAACATACCATGTGCGAGGATGAATATGCCTACGATGTGGCGTTGCGGTTGACCCGGATTTTGATCAGCCACGGCGCGACGGCTTACATGATTGTCCGCGACATGACCGACGGCATCCGCGACGAAGAAAACCTGCAATGCGACAAGGACGAATATGTTTGGGGAAACCTCACCATCCCGCGCCCGCAAAAAAAACGCCTTTTTCAGCGCACCGATTTGGTCAATGCATTGGTCGAAAGGCACCTGCAAAAAGGGCAAAAAAATCAAACTTTAATTGAAATTCACGTCGATTCCCGCAGCAAACAGGCACGCACAGATGTGTTTTTTTACTTCCGCGAAAACAGCCAATCGAGCGAGAAATTGGCCAAAAGTTTCCACAAACATTTTTACGAAAAATATTTGAAGGTGCGGGCGCAGCGAAAATTCACGGGCACCGTAACCCCACGTGACCTCCATACTTTGCGCGAAACCATCGTACCGACCGCAGTTTACATCGAACTCGGAAACATCCGGAACGACTACGACCAACAACGTTTGGTGCTTTCAAAAAACCGACAAGCAGTGGCAAATTGGTTGGGCGAGGCACTTGTGGAAAAATAGTTGAATGTGGTTATGGGAAGTTGGACTTGAAGTTTTGGACTCGAAACGGTATCTTCCCAAAAAAATTGATAAAAAAAGAACGGCCTGTCCAGCAAACTGGACAGGCCGCTTCATTTGTTGAAAACCAAGTGCACGTCGAAATTTCGATTTTTTGAAAATTGAAATCGCCAAAAAATCGCAGCAAAAGCAGTTATTTATTCACCACCAATTTCCGCGTTTTCACCGCGTCACCGTTGCGAACTTGGACGAAATACATTCCAGTCGGCAAGTCGTTGAGGTTGATCTGAACGCGGTTGTTCGTTTTTCCCAAAATTTGAGAAGTTTGCGTGATGGTTTTTCCAGCCGGGTCGAGCAGCGAAATTTGCACGTCGGCATCGGCGGTCATCGGAATTTCGAGGGTCACGGCATCCGATGCAGGGTTTGGGAAAATGCCAAAACCTGCATTTTCAAAAACCACGGATTGGTTTATTTTTTCAATCGGCGTTTCGGTTTGGCCGTTCGAGTGAGCAGGGTCGGTGGTCAAGTTGACATTCAAAGTGTAGCAAAGATTGTTGTCAAACGCACCGCTGTAACCTATGACTTGGACATAATAATTGGCCGAAACCGTGCTGGTGTTAAAAACAATGTCTTCGTTCACCAACCCAGTTTGCAAGGAAGACGCCACCAAAGTAGTGCCGCGATACAGCCGCAAATCATAATCTGCTGGCAAGTTGGACAGGTGGACCTGGATGTTTGGCTTGGCCGCCGTATTTGCAAATTTGTACCAATCTTGGTCGGTCGCGCTGGCAATTTGTGCCGGGAAGGCCGGGCCAAGGACAACCGTGCCTGTGGTGGCAGTAGCACGGGTGTTGTTCGGCTCAAATTGGTCGGGGCAACTTGCGGCAGTGGTTGTAAATTGGGCAACAGCCGAAAAAGTACCGGCCACCGTTCCGCAAAACGCCTGCACCCGATAATCATAGGTCGTGCCGACCGCCAAACCAGAAACATTGTACGAAGTGCCCAAAATTCCGTTGACCGTCGTCCAAGTTGAACTGCTGGAAAGTTTGCGCTGCAAGGTGTATTTCGTCGCACCGCCGACGGCCTGCCAATTCAAAGTGGCAGACGAAAGTGTAATATTGGTCGCGTTCAATCCGGCAGGGATCCCGCAGGCCCCGTTGTTCGCGCCCGGCGTGCAGCCGAGGCTGGTGACAAGACCTTCACGCCCGCCGCCGGGGGCAAAAGTTGCGTGCATCCGGTCTTTTTGGCCGTGCGTAAACATCAAAATACAGGCATCGTCGGAGTAGTCCATGTAATCCATGAACAAATCGCCGTTCGGTCCATTGTTGCAAGTGACGTGGGGAAAAGTGACGCAACCATCGTTGTTGTTGGCGGCATTGGGCGTGTCGTCCACGAAATCGGTGCCGTCGCAAGCACCCCCATCATCGCCCCAAATGTGGCGAAGATTTAGCCAATGGCCCCCTTCGTGCAAGGCAACTCGCCCCAAATCAAAAGGTGCCGTAGCAGTTCCTCCTTGCCCAAAATTGGTATAATTCAAAACGATGCCGTCCAAGTCGGCTGGCCCGCCGGGAAAACTTCCGACACCCAGCAGGGATGGGACGAGCGGGGCGCACCAAATGTTGCAGTACCGGTCCCTGTCCCAGCCGTTCAGTCCTCCGGTAGCGTAATGTTTCGCATCGTTTTCATTGGTGAACTGAGAAACCGTGGTTTTTCGGCGTTCGATGCCCGTTGTAATATTGCCCGACGGGTCCTGCTGGGCTAGGCAAAAATTGATTTCAGTGTCGGCAGCCAAAGACTGAAACACGGATGGAATGTTGGTTTGGTCTGCATTGAGCAAACGGAAACAAAGGTTCATCTCGTCAATTTGCGATTGGACCTGTGCGAGGCTGACGTTTTGAGCAGCCGTTTTGTAGACCACATGAACGACGACCGGGATGGTTATCACCGTCCGATCTTTTGCCCCGCCTTTTTTGATGAAGGCTTCCGTATGGCGTTCGATGGCCTCCATACGCTGTTTTAGGCTCGGGTCGGCGAGCAATTGGCGTTGCAATTCCTCCATCGAGCCGCAACGGCGTTGGCCTTGCAGCGAAAAACTGCCAGAAATCAGGACAAGCAATAGCGTGAAAAGGGAGAGTAATTTTTTCATCTGAAAATAATTTGGTTTTAAAAATGTGAGTGAAAAGTTAGAATTTTCGTAAAGGTGAAAACACCCGCCCGCCCATGCTAAAAAACAGGGGGGACAAAAAAGGGTACAAGCCAATTTACCATCAAAAACAGGGAAAATACCTACCTTTCGCCCACCAAATTCTCAAATGAAAAAATTCAAGACACTTCTGCTTTTTGCTTTTTCAATTTTCATTGCGCCTGTTTTTGGGCAAACCAATTTTTTTGAAATGTGGAAAAAAGCCAACCCCGTCGCGCCGGAACCGGCCCTTTCGTTGGACGAAAAAGTAAAAATCCACCAAGTTTTTTTGGAAAAAGCAACGCAGGGCAACGACCCTGAAAAACGGCTTTTCGGCTTGCTTTACCTTTTTTCAGATTACCTCAATGCACCTGATTTTGCGGAAGCCGACCGCTATCTTTTGGAAGCCGAAGCCCTGGCAAATGCCGCAGGCAACCCACTTTGGCAAGGCGCGGTCAGCCACCAAAAAGGGATTTTGTGCCTGTATTTGAATGATTTTAAAAGTTCGCTCGCGGCCTACGGTGCAGCGGCAAAATTTTGCGGGGAAGCGGGCGACAGTTTGTGTTTGGCCACAAGTTTAGAACAAATGGGCGTGATGTACGGCAAAACCGGGGATTTGGAAAACGCCAACCGATATTATCACCTCGCCCTGCCGCTCATCGAAAAATACGGCGACGAAAACAACCTCAGCGCGACGATGAACAACTTCGGCCTGTTGCTTTTCAAACAAAACCGGCCCGCCGAGGCCATCCCATATTTTGAACGGGCAATCGCATCAAATAACAAAAACGGAAGGCTCCAAGAAGAGGCTCAAAACCTCAGCAATTTGGCAAATGCCTATCGGTTGCTCGGGCGGTTTCTCGAGGCCCTCGAAACTTACCGTCGCGCCATCAAAATCAACGAGACGAACAATTTTGCACAAAACCTGATCCCGAATTATGCCGGGATGGATTTAACTTTTGAAGCCATGGGCGATTTTCGCTCCGCAAACGAATTTTTGAACAAATTCTACGCCTTGCAGGACAGCCTCGTCGGTGCCGAAACGCAGGGAAAAATCACCGATCTGGAAATCAAGTACAAAACCCAGCAGCAGGAATTGGACTTGCAAAAAAGCCAAAAAGAACTCCTCGCCGCGCGGCAAACTTTGGAAAGAGGTTCTGTTTTTTTAATAATCGCGCTGGTTTTTGCTGGATTTTGGGTCTGGTTTTCGCGGGCAAAAAACCGCCGGGCAAAACTCGCACTGGCCCAAAACCAAGAAAACCTCCAATACCTGACCCGCATTTTATTGGAAAAAAACACACGGCTCGCTGAACTCGAAACACAAATTTCAGTCCCCCCGACAGACGGAGTTTCGGCAAAATCTGCAACCGAACCGATTGAATTTGAGGACAATTTGTTCAATCAGCGCATCCTGACCGATTCGGATTGGTCATCGTTCAAAATGTATTTTGAAAAGGCAAACCCCGGTTTTTTGCAACGCTTGCGAACCGCCTGCCCCGGATTGACCGACGCCGAGGAACGGCTTTTTTTGCTGATAAAATTAAATTTGACACGGCAGGAAGCGGCATCCATGCAAGGAATTGCCCCTGAAACCATCAAAAAAACGCGGCAGCGGCTGCGGAAAAGGTTGGCTTTGGAAAAAAACGAACTGTTGGATGCGTTTATCCGGGCGTTTTAAATTGGGCGAGCAGCGTCGGGCGATAAGGGTTTGAGTGAGTTTTTTGAAAAATTAAGCAGCAGCCCGTATAAAACCATGTGCTTCTGCCCGCAAAACAGCAGCATCAATGTCAGCGTAAAGTTTTTCGATGGATCCCCAAGATTCATTTTTGATTTGGGCTTTTTCGTTTTCAGATAACCCGTTTAAAAATTTTTTCAGTCTCCGCAAAAATGCACTACGCTCTTCTTTGGAATGCAAATGCTGCATTTCAGAAAGAATGGAATCGAGGTTGTTTGAAACAGAAGTATTCATTATTCGAGTAATTTTTTTTGCCAAAAATCCTTTAATTCCCAGACAATTTTCAATTTGTCGAGATTTTGATTGATTCGTTCGTTCAATTCAGTTTTTGTTTCCTGAAATTTATGTGGTTCCAAAACGAATTTTTGCAACTGGTCTTTCAGCAGTTTTTCATAAATTTCAAGAACTGATAATTCTTCGAGGATGGCTTCTCGTGTCATGTTCTGATGTTTGATGTGTGTCGAGCAAAATTATTCAAAATTTGCCAATTGCCCAATCAGTCCAAAAATTTATCTTTAAATTTCGGGTTCGGCAACCAACATTCCTCCTTTTTCCCAAACCAGCGGTACCGGTTTCGCGCCACAAAATCATAAACGAGGTCGCGCAGGAATTTTGGGAAAATGATAAATCCGTAGCCAATTTTCCAAAAACCGCCGAGCCGCCGGGCAATTTGCAAAGCCGCATCTGATTTTGAATAAATTTTTCCATCGGCGACGAGCAAAACCGAATCAATTTTGGCGGCATCCATCCCATATTTTTCCTGGATTTTTTGCCCAAAATCAGATTGGAGGGAGGCAAAATGGAAAACGCCTGTCGCGTCGCGCTGCAAAATCCACTGCACCGCCGCACTGCATAAATTGCAAACACCATCAAAAAGCACTACTGGATTCGTCATTATTTTTCAGTTGCCAAAATTGATTTGGTATTATTTGTGTTATCGCAATCTGGCAAAGTTTGGAACGGGTCGATTTCGAGGATCAAATTGGGGTTGAACTTCGTCCGGTTTTTTGTGGAAATATCAATTCGCCCCTCAAAAATTGCGCCCGGAGCGAGTTTTCCAGCAGCCGGAAGGCTTTTGTCTTTGTAAAAAATCGTCTCGGCCAAAAACGCACCGCGAGTCAGCCGCGAACCGGTTACGAAATAAGCATTGATGGCCAAATTGTCGTCGGTGTGGTCGGTTTTTCCGAACAGATTTGCAGTGCGGTCGCCCGCGTTCCGGATTGCAAAATGGAGGATGATTTGCTTCGGTTTTTGCTCAACAATATATGCCGTGTCGAACACCAAATCCATGCATTTTCCTTCCACAACTTCTTGTTTTTCAATGACTTGAACGACGGGTGGCTCAATTTTTTCGGGCGATTTTTCGGCCTGTTTTTCTGTTGAAATTTTGGGCAGCGAGGTTTTTTCGGTTTTAATTTCTGGCTTTTTTTCGGTCAAAATTTCAGGTTCAATTTCAGTTTGCGGGACAGGTTCGTCTTTCGAATCGAGGTAAATTTTCAAACTCAAATTGGACAAAAACTGCCCCGGCGTGAGGTTGATTTTTTCCCGAAAAAATGATTTCGTCAAGTCAGCGGCGCGGCTCGCGAGGGGTTTTGGCAAGGTCAAAGTGTCGAGTTCGACGACCAAAAAATCGGGCGGGTATTTTCCTTTTCCAAACACGACGGGTTCGCGCCCAGTGTTCACCGCGTTGCATTTTACGGTGATTGCTTTTTCGGTTTGTTCCGTGATTTTGAAACCGTACAAACTGATGCGCAGGCCACGGTAAATTTTTTCGCCGGGCTGCGCGGTGGCCAAAATTGACCAAAAATTGAACAGAAAAAACAAAAAAATCACCGGGCGGCAAACTGCGGCTCGGTGATTTTTTTTTGTAAAATTTTCCATTTTGAACATTAAAAATGGCATTTATTGAACGATGAACTATGAACGATAAACTATGAACAATTGTCAAAGTGTTCATAGTTTATCGTTCATAGTTCATCGTTTTAGTCTGCGTTTTCAAAAAAATTGACATTCCGGCTGATACTTTGTTCGAGGGAAATAAAAGTTTCGGTGCGCTGGATGCCGCTGACATTTTGAATTTTATCGTGCAAAACCTGCCGGAGGTGAAACGTATCTTTGCAAATAATTTTCACAAAAATAGAGTACAAACCAGTTGTGTAGTGCGCGTCGACTATTTCCGGGATTTCGGCCAATTGTCGTGCCACGTCATCGTACAGCGAACTTTTGTCGAGGTAAATACCCAAAAAAGCGGTGATGTCGTATCCCAATTTGTGGTAATCTACCTTCAAATTTGCACCTTTGACGATGCCCATGTTTTCGAGTTTTTTCATCCGGACGTGGATTGTGCCGCTCGAAACGAACAATTCTTTGGCAATGTCGGTGTACGGAAGTTTTGCGTCTTCCGTTAATTTGGCGAGGATGGCGCGGTCGAGTTGGTCAATTTCTGGAATTTCTACCATGACTTTTAATGATGATTTTTAGTAACTACTTGACACATAGTTTCACATAGGAATTTTCACATAGGAAACATGAATTTTATCTTGTTTTTTATAGAGAAAAACTATGCTTCTTATGTGAAAATTCCTATGTGAAACTATGTGCTAAATAGTTGCGATTTTTATTTGAAATTTTGAGTGAATGTCGTGATTGTGGGGGCAAAATTAGGATTGTTAAAACGAGACTCGTTTTCATAAATTTCAAATGAAAAGATAACTCTGTTTAACGGAATTGAAATTTATCCAAAAAAAACTACCCAATTTTTTAAATCGTTCAAAATAACGCGGCTTTTACATAAATGCTTGGCCGCCAAAAGTCAAAAATATGTCAGAAAATCAAGGTTCAAATCCGACCCCAAAAATGCAGGTTCGCCTGCCACTTTATCTGGCGTTGGCCATGGCTGCGGGGATGTTTATCGGTTTGCAATTGCCGCGTTTTACGAACGACGTAGCGTTCACGCCGGGCGGTGGCCAATCATTTCAGGACAACACCGGCGCGGGGACTTTCGAGGAAGTTTTGCGATTTATCGAAGCCCGGTACGTGGACACCGTCAATTTGAAAACGGTGAAAAACGAGGCACTCAACCAACTTTTGGAAAAACTCGACCCGCACTCCGTTTACATTTCGCCCGACGAAATCGAGGCGGTGAACGAAGACATGGAAGGCAATTTTACGGGGATCGGCGTAGAATTTTTGGTGGTTTCCGACACGATTCAGGTTGTTTCGCCGATTTCCGGTGGGCCGTCGGAAACGGTCGGGATTCAGGCAGGCGATAAAATTATCCAAATCGGCGACTCGACGGTGGCGGGCGTGAAAATCGACAACGGACGCATTTTCAAAATGCTGCGCGGCGAAAAAGGGTCGAAAGTGGCAGTCAAAATTCTGCGCGGCAGCGAAAAATCACTCCGAGATTTCACCATTACCCGCGACGTGATTCCGGTTCATTCGGTGGACGTGGCGATGATGCTCGACGAACGGACGGGTTATTTGAAAATCAACCGTTTTTCGGCCACGACGTACACCGAATTTATGGACAAAATTCGTCCGATGGCCGAGGAAAAAGGCATGAAAAACTTGATTCTCGACCTGCGCGGCAACCCCGGCGGATATTTGAACGAGGCGACGGATTTGCTGAGCCAATTTTTTCCGGACGGAAAACTTTTGGTGTACACAAAAGGCCGCGCCGAAAAACGCCGTGATTACAAAAGCAATGGCCGCGCCCGTTTCAACATCGAAAATATTGCCGTTTTGGTGGACGAAGGTTCGGCGTCGGCGTCCGAAATCGTGGCCGGAGCAATCCAAGACCACGACCGCGGCTGGGTCGTCGGGCGCAGAACTTATGGAAAAGGCCTCGTGCAGGAACAATATCCGTTGCAGGACGGCGGTGGTTTGCGGTTGACGGTCGCGCGATATTTTACTCCGAGCGGCCGCTGCATCCAACGCGATTACAAACACACAAAAGACTACGACCACGAAGCCGAACGTCGCATGGCCAACGGCGAATTGGGCGACAGTTCAAAAATAAAAGTGGCCGATTCGACAGCATTTTACACCGGCATGGGTCGATTGGTTTATGCTGGCGGTGGGATTTCGCCGGATGTTTTTGTGCCGCTCGACACGTCTTTTGCCAATGATTTTTACTTCGACGTGCGGCAGCACATTGCTGAATTTGCGGCGCGTTTTATGGAAAAACATGATAAAAACGCTTTTCCAGCGAACGTTTCGAGTTTTGTCCGCGACTTCAAAGTTTCGGATGAAATGCTGCGCGACCTCGTTGTTTTTTCAGAAAAAGCAGGCGTGAAAACGCGCCCCGATTTGTTGGCAAAATGTGGCCGCGAATTGAAATTGCAGTTGAAAGCGCGTTTTGCGAAACTGCTTTTTAAAGATGAAGGGATGTTTTCGGTGTTCAACGACGATGACCCGGCGGTGGAAAAAGCGTTGCAATTGATGCGGTCGGGGCAGCAGGTGGCGCAGAAAAAATGATTGGAATCAACCCAACATCCTTTCAATCAGAACTCGCAGCCCGCGCAAAATGCGGTGAATGGTATAAATTTCGTCGTCGTCGCAACTAAAAGATTTGCTGATTGCATATTGTTTTTCCTCTAAAACCATGAAACTCCACTGTTTTCCAATGATGTAGCAACCGAAAATAGGATTTTTATTTTCGTTCAATTTCTGGGCAACCAACATGGCAATCATGGCTTGACCTTTTGGGTCGCCTGTCGGGTCGGTTGCCCTTTTGTATTCATTCATACAAAAATAAGGGAGTTTGGGATTGCGAAAACCTGTTGCAATCATGCCATCAACCTTGCCTGAAAGTTCATATTCGCCGATGGTTTCGGCTAAATTGCGTTCGAGGAAATAGGCAAAACGACGATTATCGATATCTGAAAAAACTATAATCGGACTGATTATTTTGTTTTCAAGTTCGACCTCGTTCCATTCGTCACCCCCCAATAAATACAGGTCTCGAATTTTGTTCAAATTCTGAATCTCTACATCGTTCAATTCATATTTGAATGAAGTCAATTCATCCAAAATAGGCAATTTTTCCACTTGGGTTGTGCCAAACGCCTCGTCGATTTTATCCAAAGTCCACTCCCGGAAATTACTGATTATCATCTGTCAAAAATTTTTACAAAGTTACAGCATCTAAAAAGGATGAACTGTTTTTTTAAAACAGCCTTACTTTTGCTGAAAAAGAAATCAAAATGTCTGAATTAGTAATTGAAATTTCAAAGTTGAGCATTCTCGAACGGCTTCGTTTGATTCAAGAAATCATCAAATCCATCGAATCGGACAGCGTGCTCGAAATGTCCGGCAACTTGACAATTGCCCAAGAAAATGAAATTGAATCTCGCTCTGCCGCGCTGGAAAACGGGGAATTGTTGACCGTTTCATGGCAAAACGTCCAAGCAAAAATCAAACAAAAATATGGGATTTAACATCGAACTCACCTCAATTGCAGAAGTTGAAATGTGGAACGCAATTGACTGGTACGACGACCAACGTGAAGATTTGGGGAAATTATTTGCCCGTGCTTTTCAAAATGCAATCCAAGTTTTACAAAAAAATCCAAACACTTTTCCAGTTGGTGTTGGCAAAAAAAGGAAACTTCCAACCAAGGGTTTTCCTTATTTGATTATTTATGAAGTTCAGGAAAATACGGTTTTTGTTTTAGGTGTTTTTCACACCAGTCGAAATCCAAAATCTTGGAAATCCCGGTAATTTTCACCCCAAAAAAACTTCTTCCAACCGAATCCCCCGCGACCCTTTTACCAAAACCAACGCGTTTTCAATCCGGTTTTCCAAAAACCAAGCCCGCGCCGCTGCCGAATCGGGCAATTGGACTGCACCCGATTTTCCAATTTTTACTTTTGAAAATTCCTTCCCCACTAAAATCAGATGAGCGAGTTTTGATTTTTTTGCAAAATTAAAAATAGCCTGATGTTCGCGGTCGCTCGCGTCGCCGAGTTCCAGCATGTCGCCGAGAATGGCGATTTTTGGGTCGCCCGGCATTTCCCGCAAAGTTTCGAGGGTCGCTTTCATGCTCGACGGGTTGGCATTGTAGGCATCCATCAAAATGGAATTTGTGCCGATTTTCAGGAATTGCGAGCGGTTGTTTTTTGGCTGATAATTTTCGAGCGCGGCGCGAATTTTTTCTGTTGGAACTTTAAAATATCTGCCGAGAGCGATGGCCGTTTGCACATTTTGAAAATTGTGGCGGCCAAAAAGTTGGGTTTTGACGAAGGTCATTTTATCATTTTCATCCAAAAAAGAGACTTCCAAAAAGGGCGTTTGCGCCACCACTTTGGTTTCAAAATCTTCGATGACCGCGCTGGGTTTGTCGCTTTTTTTGTAAAAAATGCGGTGTTTTACTTTTTTGGAAAGGCTGGCCAAAAATTTTTCGTCCCGGTTGACAAAAGCCAAACCGTCGTGCCCGGCCAAAAATTGGTACAACTCGCCTTCCGCCTTTTTCACGCCTTCCAAATCCCCGAAACCTTCGAGGTGTTCTTTTCCAATATTTGTCAAAAGTCCGTGCGTCGGTTCGGCGATTTGGCAAAGTTCCGCGACTTCGCCGATGTGGTTTGCGCCGATTTCGATGACTGCGACCTCGGTTTCGGCTGGCATCCGCAGCAAAGTGAGCGGCACACCGATGTGGTTGTTCAGGTTCCCTGCGGTCACGTGGCAAGGATAATGGCTCGTCAAAACCGCCCCGACCAATTCTTTCGTAGTCGTTTTTCCGTTCGACCCGGCGATTCCGATGACCGGGATGTCAAAAGTTCGACGGTGCATTTTTGCCAAATCTTGCAGCATTTTCAAAACATCGGGGACGAGCAAAAGCCGTGCGGGGTCGGTGGCAGCGATTTTTTCGTCGTCCACGATTGCGAACGCCGCGCCATTTTCCAAAACTGTTTTTGCAAATTGATTGCCGTCGAATTTTTCGCCTTTCAATGCAAAAAAGAGGCAGCCCGGGGGGATTTCGCGGGAGTTTGTGGAGATGGCCGGATGGTTTTGGAAGATTTGGTAAAGTTCGAGGAGCGAAGTTTTCGCCATGATTTTTTGAATTTCTTTGCTAATCGTATTCAGAGTTCACCATTATTTTTCAGCAAATTGACATATTCTTGGCCGCTCATCGGGCAATCAAAAAAATCTTCTGCCTGTTTCGCGGTCTCAAATCGGAGTTGTTTTTTGATTTCACCCATCAATTTTGCACCATATTCTTTTGAACCGTGGCTCAAATATGTGTTGATGTGGGTTTTTATTCCATCGACAATCAGGACATAAAATTCGTGGTGATGGCCTCGCGCTGGGTTTTCCACAAATCCTTTTTTGGAAAGAACGCGGCTGATTTCTTTGGATTTACGAGGCTTCATTTATCACCAATTTTACCAAAGCAGTCAATTTTCGTTTCAATTCCTGCGCTTTTGGAGTAAGCAAAGCATCAGATTCTTTTGCATAATTTAAATACAAAGCATGAAAAGCGAAGGCAAAAGCATCCTCAACTTCATCCCTCGTCTCGCCCCAAACCAAAATGGACAAATCTTGGTACTCGATTTTGTAGTTTTCATCCCACGAAATATCGGCTGAAATTTTTTCCGAAAGCACATAAACGATGTCGTCAAGCCGAATCACATCCTTTTTGAAAGGATAAATGGCGTGTTCGATGTCCTCCTTCAAAAAATTTTGGATGTCGGACAAAGCCTTGATTGCTTCTTCTTTGTACATAAATTGAATATTTTTCTTGCAAATCTAAGCCAAAACCGCTCAGTTTTTAGGCAATTTGATGGTAAAAGTAGTGCCCACGCCGATTTCCGATTTTTTCACAAAAATTTTCCCCCGGTGATAATCCTCGATAATCCGCCGCGAAAGTGAAAGTCCGAGACCCCAACCACGTTTTTTGGTGGAATAACCGGGCTTGAAAACCGTCCGAAATTTCCCGGCGGGAATGCCGCTGCCCGTGTCCGAAATGTCCATGCAGGCAAACCCATTTTCTTCGTAAACATTGCAAGTGATTTTTCCCTCGCCCTTTTCCATCGAATCGATTGCGTTCCTCAGCAGGTTTTCCATGACCCAATCGAAAAGGTGGGCGTTCATTTTCACTTCGAGCGGTAAAGTTTCGGCGACCGACGGAAAATCAAATACGACTCGGCGCGGCGCACGGCGTTTCATGTAATCGCGCGTTTTTTCCAGTTCGTTTATCAAATTGACGGTCGAAAGTTCGGGCAGCGAGCCGATTTTTGAAAAACGGTCGGCAATCAATTCGAGGCGGGTCACGTCGTTTCGGAGTTCGTGGAGCATCTCGGTGTTGTCGGGGTTTTCCTCGTTGACGAGTTTCAAAGTTTCAATCCAACCGATAATCGCCGAAATCGGCGTGCCGAGTTGGTGCGCCGTTTCTTTGGCCATGCCCACCCAAACTTGATTTTCCTCCGCCCGCCGCGACGCGCTGAACGCCAAATATCCAAAGGCGATGAACGCCGCAATCAAAATAAACTGGATAAATGGGTACCATTTCAACAAATCGAGCAGCCGCGAGTGCGAGTAAACCATGTATTTTTTGAAATGCGGTTCGTGGTCAATCACGATGGTGTCCGACCATTTTGCCACCATTTTGTTCAAATATCTCCGAACGACGGCCGTGTCCAGGTTTTCGATTTGGTTGCTTTCGAGGTTTCGATACGATTCGATTCGGTAATTTTCGTCGAGCAGGACGACCGGGATGGTGTTGTTGTTTTCAATAATTTTAAAGGCAAAAGTCACGTCGCACTGCGTTTCCGCGCTGTCGAGTCCAAAAGCGGTGACGGTTTTGACGGCTTCCGAAAATTGCTCGGCCTTGTGCAATTCCTCCGCGCCCAATCGGTCGGCGAGATATTTTGTGTACAAAAGCGAAATCAAGATGATGACTGCCCCGCCGAAAGCAAGCCACCATTTCCAGTAAGATTTTCTTGTGTAAATATCCATGACCGGGCAAAATTAGGAATTAGGAATTGAGAATTAGGAATGGCGCAAAACTCCGATTTCTGCGTTTTCGTACATTTTCCCCTAATTTTCAATCTTTTACGCGGCCAAAACCCAAAGTATTTAGCATCCAAGTCGCCAGCGGTTTTGAGGCATTTCCCCGTTTTCGCAGATCCAAAAACCAGCCGATTTTTTTCAAAATTGGGATTTTGTGCGTCTCCACAAATTCGATCAATGTCCCGTCCGGGTCTTCGATGTACGAAAAATATCCGGCGGCCTCGCCCATGTCAAAACTTCCCGACGAATCCACGGTGAACGGATGCCCGGCGGCGGCGCATTTTTCCTTCATTTCGGCCATGCCCGTGATGTCAAAACAGAGGTGGATAAATCCCAAATCGCCCCAAAAACGGCTTTCAAAAATTTTGCGCGGCACGCGGTCGAGGGCTTGGACAAGTTCGATTTCCGAGTCGCCGAGCAATCGACTGAACGGCCCGACGCGTTTTTCGGGATGTTTCAAAAGCACCCGGCGGTATCTTCCAAAACCGCCGTCGAGGCCATGCCAATCCGAGAAATCATCCGTTTTATCGAACACAACTGTTTGATAACCAAGGACTTCTTTGTAAAATTTTAGGGAAACGTCCATGTTCGAAACGCCAATCGTGCAGCCCAAAATGCCGCCCGTCAAACTCGGTCGTGATTTCGAAAACCAATCATCCGACGACGTAATTTCAAAAGTATTTCCGAACGGGTCTTTCAAAAAAAAGTGCTCGCGGCCATCCGGCGCGGTCAAAATATTGGTCGCCATGTTGACCTGTTTTTTCCGCAAATCGTGAAAACTGGCCTGCACATCTTTGCTTTTTATTTTCGCAGAAAAAATACCGAGGTCGCCCAATTGGATTTGAAAAGGCGCGGGCACCGGCACGCGGCTGGTGTATTGCCAAATTTCCATGCCGCCGCCGCCTTGCATGTTCAACGCCAAAATGGCGTGGCGGTCGCGCGGTTCGCCGCCGGTGTACGGCAACATTAAACCTGCGGTGGCGGCTTCTTCAAAAATCGGGACGTCGACCCCGAATTTTTGGCGGTAAAATTTGAATGCTTCGTGGACGTTCGAGACACCGACACCGATTTGCTGAATTCCTGAAATAAACATTTTTCCAATTAGGAATTAGGAATTAAAAATTATGAATATTGGATAGAAACAAAAAATATGGAATTAAAAATGGCGCATCAATTTCTAATTCCTAATTTTTAATCCCTAATTCACGCTGTGAACTTGTAGCCCACGCCGCGCATCGAATGAAAAAAGCGGCTGTGCTTGGCGTCTTTTTCAAAATATTTTCGAAAGGAAAGGATAAAATTGTCAATCGTGCGGGTGCTCGGAAAAACATCGTAGCCCCAAACCGACTGCAAAATCTGGTTCCGGCTGACCACTTCGTTTTTCCGCTCGACCAAAAGTTTGAGCAGCATCGCCTCTTTTTTGGTCAGCATAATCTGTTTGCCTTCCCAATTTATGGCCTCGAAAGTGTTGAAATTGATGTGGTTGTCGCCAAATTCGTAGGTTTCGACGGCTTCGCCTTTTTGCCGTTGGCTGCGTTGCAACAATTTGCTGACGCGCAGCAGGAGTTCTTCTAAATTGAAAGGTTTGGTCAAATAATCGTCCGCACCTTTTTTCAGACCGGCAATTTTGTCCTCGGCCGTGTCTTTTGCGGTGAGCATTAAAATCGGTGTGGACGCGTCGGTCAAACGTACTTGCTCGGCGATGGTAAAACCGTCCACCTCGGGCAACATCACATCCAAAAGCAACAAATCGAAGTGCTGCCCTGCCACCAAATCCAGTGCTTTTCGCCCGTTCGCGGTTGCGATGACTTCGTAACCTTCGATTTCTAAATTGAGTTTGACGGATTCGCGGATGGACTCTTCGTCTTCGACCAGTAAAATTCTCATTTGAAATTTTTTTAAAAAACTTCCTGCAAACATCCGATTTTCAACGCGAATCCACAACAAATTAGATGTTTTGCCAAAAACAAGTGAGGCGGCAATTGCAAGTCACCGCCTCACTTTGCTTATCGAAAAGATATTTTTCAAAAATGTCTTTCCTGTTTTTCAATTGTCCGATGCTTTCGCAACTGGCGAAAACGCTTCCGCCAAACTCTGGAATTTGCGGTTCATAAATTCGGTCATCGAAACCAAATCGTCCAAATTCGCCAGTTCGAAAGGCGCGTCGTCCAAATTTTCGTTGAGCAAAGCCTTTTTTTGGATGGCGTGAAAAATTTTGCCGCCGTCGCAGTAATAAATCGTCTGGCGTTTTCGGGCGCGCGGGTTTTGTGCGGCAGTTTCTTGGCGGAACAAAATCCAGCAGAAAATTTTTCCGTCGCGGAGGTAAAAACGGTTGTGGGTCAGGCCGTTCGAGTTTTCCATTTCGTTTCGGAGAAGCGAAAATTGGTTGTTTTCCGCACCCTCGGCGAGGTAGCCAAACACTTTTTCTTTGTTCGAACCGTCGGTGCGGTCGGCATTTTTCAAAGTAAAAGTTTCGAGCGAGGCTTTGATTTCGGCAACCGCGGAGTCAATCAGCGAGGTGCGCGTTTCGAGCGGGGCAATTTGTGGGACGTCAAGTTTTCCTTTCTTGGAAGTTTTCTGCGCGATGGCAGCAACGGCAGGCAGGAGGAGTAAAATGACTAAAAATCGGAGGCAGTTGTATTTGTTCTGCATGACAAACAAACATTTATGGGTGATTAAAAAGTTGAATAACAGCCACAAAGGTTAGAAACTTTTGGCTTGAATGGCTACCCAAATTTCAACTTTTTCATCAAATACGTAAAATGACTACCTCAAAAAAGGGAGGAAGCAATCATTTTTCCCGCCAAATCACCCCGCCAAAACGGTCAATATATTGCCACTTTTTATCCACGACAGTCAAAGCCAAACCGTCCCGAAAAGGCGTCGCCGAATCATAATTTGGCGGCACGACCACCTTGCCCTCGGTGTTGATGTAGCCCCATTTTCCGTTCACCCGGACTTGCGCGAGGCCATCGGAAAACACCCCGGCATCCTCAAATTTTGGCATGATTGCCAGTTTTCCAGCCTTGTCGATGTAGCCAAATGCCCCATTTATCTCCACCAAAGCCATATTTTCCCCAAAATCTCCGGCAAAATCGAACATTGGTTCAATCGCGATTTCACCCAGCTGATTGATAAAACCATATTTTTCATCCCGAAAAGCGAGTGCCATGCCGTCAAAAAACTCGCCATGCGAATGGCCTTCGACAAATTGAAATTGTGGTTCGACGGTCAATTTTCCGGCTCGGTTCACCAAACCCCACCGGCCATTTTGGACGACGACGGCCACTTCATTTTGAAAATTTTGGCAAATATCAAATTCAGGTTCGATGGCAAATTCCCCCGATTTTTCGATAAAACCTGCCCGGCCATCCAAACTTGCCGGAGCGAGGCCGCCCGAAAATTCGCCCGCCGTTTCAAATTTTGGTTTGATTTCAAAATTTCCCTGCCGATTTATAAAACCTGTTTTTTCCTGAAATTTTGCGGCAGCGAGGCCTTCTTT
The DNA here is from genome assembly GCA_031398055.1 of Saprospirales bacterium. GTDB lineage: Bacteria > Bacteroidota > Bacteroidia > Chitinophagales > Saprospiraceae > M3007. The sequence goes on from JANNMS010000244.1 coordinate 23,098, forward strand.
GAAATTTCCAGCCTCCTCAAATTGTGGCAAAATGATTTCGTCGCCGCGCCGATCGATAAATCCCCAATTATTAACAACTTGCACCCGCGCCAATTCTTCCGAAAAATTGCCCACGTACCGGTACATTTTTTTCAAAAGCAGCCGTCCGAGCGCGTCCATCGGCACCCACAAATCGTTCAAACGCACACGGGTAAAACCATTTCGGAACTCGTCGGCCTCGAAATATTGCGGCTCGATGACCACCTCTCCGGTGGCATCCATGTAGCCGTAGCGATATTTTTCTCTGATTTTGAAAAGCGGTTTCCTCATCAAATTGGGTGGGAAATGGTGTGCAAAATGTGCAGGGCGAAGGTAGGAAGATTTACGATTTTTGATTTACGAATTGCGATTTGGGGGTGTAACTACAAATTTCCGGCTGGGTTTGGTCGTATTTTTCACGGTAAAATTGACAAATTCGTCCTCGACGAGGTGACAATTTCCACTTCCCAAATTTCAAATCATCTCCAAAAAAGTCTTCGCCACCAATTCATTTCCGACATCGTTCAAATGAACGCCATCGGATGTCAAAATGCCTTGCGGCAAATTTTCGGGGTTGTTCACCAAGTTGTGTTCCATGAAAATTTTCCGAAAATCGGCAATCGGGCAAAGGTGTTTGTTCGATAATTCGCGAATCATTTGCGCGTAAAAATTCAAATCGCCGTCCATTTCGTTCGTGCAATCCGTTTTTTCGCCAATGCAGGCTGGCGTGGCGAGCATCACTTGAATATTTTGGCTTTTCAATTTTTGAATCAGAGCCTCGTAAAATTGGACAAATTTCCACGAATCCGTCCCCGTTCCGTAAAGTCGTTTGTGCCAAACATCGTTGACACCGACGAAAATCACCACCACATCTGGCTTTTTTTCCAAAACATCTTTGTCCAACCTCAAAAACAAGTCGTAAATCTTGTTGCCGCCGATGCCCGAACCGAGCAATTCGAAGTCATTGGCCTTTCCATTTTTGACCAATATTTCCTGTATTTTCACAATGTAGCCGCCCGGTCGCAACCCCGCCTCGGTGATGCTGTCGCCAAAAAAAATGACCCGTTTTGGTTTGGTGGAAAATGAAAAAAGGCACATCGCCAGCGGCAGGGTGAGCAGAAGTTTTTTCATAAAAAATAGATAGTTGGTTGAAAATCAATGGGAAATGGATGGTTTGTTAAGACATTTCACCTTTCAATTTCTCCGCGTTGTCCGCGATAATCAATGATTCAATCACCCCGCCGATGTCGCCTTCGATTACTTTGTCGAGGTTGTAATTTTTGGAATCGCCTTCCAAACGATGGTCGGTCACCCGGTTTTGCGGCCAATTATATGTCCTGATTTTTTCGCTCCGGTCGCCCGAACCAACCAACGAACGCCGCGCCGAAGCAATCGAAGATTCAAAAGCATTCAGCGTCGCCGCTTTGATTTGTTGCAAAAGCCGCCCCATCGCAATGTCGTAGTTCTTGTGTTGCGAACGGCTTTCAGTGCTTTCCGCCACCGTCCCAGTGGGCAAATGCACCAAACGCACGCCCGATTCTGTCTTGTTCACGTGCTGCCCGCCCGCGCCACTCGCCCGAAAAACGTCGCGTCGGATGTCTTCTTTTCGCACATTCACATCTTCCATTTCCAAAATCGGTAGCACCGCAACTGTCGCGGCGGATGTGTGGACACGGCCTTTTGCCTCGGTTTCGGGCACACGTTGGACGCGGTGCGTGCCGCTTTCAAATTTCAATTTTCCAAAAACGTTGTCGCCCGTCACCTCCAAAATTATTTTGGAAAAACCGCCCGCCGCGCTCGGATTTTCGTCCACCGTTTCCACTTTCCAGCCCATTTCACTAAAAAAACGTTGGTACATCCGGTACAAATCGCCTGCAAAAAGTGCTGCCTCGTCGCCGCCCGTGCCGCTTCGGATTTCAAAAATCACGTCTTTTTCGTCCTCCGGGTCTTTTGGAATCAGCAAAAATTTCAGGTTTTCTTCCATTTCATCCACCTGCGGGGCAAGCGATTGGAGTTCTTCCTGCGCCATTTCGCGGAGTTCGGCGTCGCGTTCGTTGGCCAAAATTTCGCGGGCATCGGCCAAATTGAAAAACGCTTTTTCGTATTTTTCAAATGCCTCGATGAGCGGTTGCAGGTTTTTGTGCTCGCGGTTGATTTTTTTGAAACGCGCCAAATCGCCCACCGTGCCGGGGTCGCTGAGTTGCTCTTCGAGCAATTGATATTTTTCGCGGATGGATTTTAATTTTTCAATCATGGGGCGAAATTAGGAATGAGGGACGAGGAATGAGGGATGAGTGCCGAAATTCCGCAACACGATTTCAAAACTTTTAGGGGATTAGAAAACATGGGCTCAAACCAATCCCTCGTCCGCAAAACTGAAAAACCCGCGTTCCGAAACAATCAAATGGTCGAGCAGCGGCAAATCGAGCAATTTTCCAGAATTTTTGAGCCGCGCGGTCAAATCAATATCGGCCTGACTTGGTTTCAAATTGCCGCTCGGATGGTTGTGGATGGCGATTATCGAAGCCGCGCTGGGCAATTCGATGGCTTTTTTGAACACCATTTTCACATCAACCACCGTCCCGGCTGTGCCGCCGGTGCTCATTTTTTCGCGGGCGAGGACTTCGTTTTTTTTGTTCAAAATCAAAATCCAAAATTCCTCGTGCCCCAAATCATTCAAAATCGGGGCGATAATATTGAAACTGTCGCGGCTGCAAGTGATTCGCGGGCGTTCGCGCAGGTCAGAAATTTGCCGGCGGCGACCCAATTCGAGCGCGGCGGCAATCGTGATGGCTTTGGCCTCGCCGATGCCTTTGAATTTTTCAAAATCTTTCAACGTGCGTTTTCCGAGTTCGTGCAAATTGTTTTCGCTGGCCGCCAAAATCCGCTGCGCCAAACCCACCGCACTTTCGCCGACCGTGCCCGAACCGAGCAAAATGGCCAGCAATTCGGCATCGGTGAGCGCGGCTTTTCCACGCAACAACATTTTTTCTCGCGGGCGGTCTTCTTCTGCCCAGACAGTGATTGCAGACATTTTTTAGGATTGAGGGATGAGGAATGAGGGATGAACGCGGCAATTTTAGAACTTTTTGAAATGAACTGCACCCGGGCAAAACAGATAATTTTTTTCCGAAAATGATTTCGTTTAACCTCTGCAATTCTCACTTTGAAAAAGGTGCATTGCCCAAAACAAAGCGAAAATTGCTGGTTCTAACTTTTCCGTAACTCTTCGCGAAAGTTTAACGCCCCGCCGCTGCATCTTTTAACTGTTAAAAAACAACGTTTTCTGTGTTTGCTGCCCACTTTTGAATCAAAGAAAATGGCTTTCCAAATTTCCAATTTCCTCACTTTTTAAATCCGAATTCAATGAAATCAACTTGCTTTTTCCTCGTCATTTTGCTCGCCGGGGCGGGCTGTTTTTCCCCAAAAACCTATTTTCAAAAAGGAAATTACGACAAATCGGTTCGGTTGTACGCTGCCCAAGCCCGGAGCGGTCAATTGAATTCGGACGGAAAAACCGGAAAAATGCAGTTGGCTTTTTCGCTCGCGCAGACCAAAGATTTGCTCGCGTTGGCCGACCTCGAAAATTCGGCGTCGCCTGAAAAATGGGTTGAAATCAACGAAATTTGGAAACGCGTGGCCGAGCGGCAGGCAACCGTGGCGCGTTCTTTTTCAAAAAATAAAGACGCAGCGGAAAATTTTGCTTTCATCGAAAATGCAGACTCGCTCGAACTCGCGAGCCGCGAACGTGCCGCCGATTTTTTTTACGAAAAAGGTTTGGCGTACCTCGAAAATGGAAAATTGGGCGACCGGATGGCAGCGCGGGCGGCGTGGTCATCATTTTTTGAAATTGAAAAAAGATATTTTAAAAATTGGAAAGATGTAGCGGAGCAGAAATTTTTGGCTAAAAAATTCGGCACCACCCATATTCTTTTAAAATTGGAAAATCGCTGGATTTACAATTTTGAATTCGCGGATTTGCCGTTGGAAAATGATTTGAACACGGAATGGACAAAATTTCACGACGCGCCTGGCGGCGATTTTGACATCCATTTTGAGGCAGTTTGTGTGCCGGGAACGATTTTTCCAGGCTTTGAAAATGTGTCGAGAAATTGTTGGACAGAGTCAAAAGACATTGAAAAATCGGTGGTTGAAGTGCGCGACTCGACCGGAAAAGTCATCGAACGAAAGGTAACTTACGAAAAAGTGTCGGCTGAAATTTGTCAATTTACGACCACAAAAACAGGTTACGCCAATTTTGAAATTCAAATTTTGGACGCAAAAACGGGCGAAAACGTGCGGCAAAATTATTTTCAGGAAACGCGAACCGATTGTTCGACCTGCACTTCGGTCAGCGGCGACAGCCGGGCAACTTCGGCGACTTCAACTTGCTATTTTCCGCCGTCGGCTTGCTCCGATTTTTGGATGGTTTTGCAGTTGAAAAATCAGTTGAAAAGTAGGGTCGAGTGGGAATTGCGCGGGCTGGTTGCGGGGATTTGATTTTTTGGAACACAGATTTGCAGGATTGGACACGGATTTTCACGGATTTTTTTTCAAAGTTTAAATAAAAAAATCTGTGAAAATCCGTGTCCAATCCTGCAAATCCGTGTCCCAAAAAATCAAAAAGGAATCACCCGCCCTCGTTTTTTCCCTTCCAAAAAACCACGAATTATCCGCCCGGCTTCGGGGTCGGGGTGCGGCAAATTGACACATTCCAACAAATCTTCCGTGCCGAACCGCTCCGTTTCGTCAAAAAAACCGAAACCCAAATACACCCCGTTTTGCACCGCGACCACCGCTTTTTCGCCGGGCTGGCGGCCTTCGTCGAGGATGAAAAAACTGCCATCGAGCCGTTTTTCTAAATTTTTCACAGCCAATTCGACCCGTTCATTATACGTCTCGACGGATTCTTCGCCGAGGCACGCGCCGTGGCATTTTTTCATGAAATAATTGAAACAGGCCTTTTCGTGAAAATCCAAATTGCAAAGTTTGTCGCACAAAACGAGTTGCCGCGAGACGGATTGCAGGTGCGATTTCGCGCTGTCGAGTTTTGGGTAATCGGCAATCAAATCCAGTTTTTTGCGGTTGGCCGCGGTGATTTTTCCGGCGGCGAGGCATCGGTAGCCGTTTTGGTCGAGGTACGAAAAAATGCCGCCCGTAAAATTTCGGATACGCTGCGCCCGGTTGATTCGCGGCAGCAGCCGTTTGATTTCGCCGCTTTCCAAAAGCAGGGCGACGAGTTCGCTACCGGTGATTTCCCAAGTAAAATCTGCCACGCCTTCGCGCATTTTTTCGCCTTTCGAGGTCAGGTCGGCGAAGTGTTCGAAAATGCGTTTTTGAATGTTGATACTTTTTCCGACGTAAACCACCTCGCCGTTTTTGTCGTGCAAATAATAAACGCCGCAGGCATCGGGCAGTTCGTGGAGGCGTTCGAGGGTGATGCCTTCGGGCAGTTTTGAAGCCTTAACTCCTTGATTTACAAAGGTTTGGACGCTGCCTTCTTGTTTTGCCAAAATCATTTCAAAAATCTGAACCGTCGCCAGCGTATCGTCCAGCGCACGGTGGCTGCGCTCGGCGTGGATGCCAAAATGTTTTTTCAAATTGGACAAACTGTAACTCGGCAGCCCCGGAAATGCCTGCCTCGAAAGCCGCACGGTGCAAAGTTGTTTTCGGGAAAATGGGTAGCCGAGCCGTGCAAATTCTTCGCGGATAAAACCGTAATCGAACGAAACGTTGTGCGCCACGAACACCGCGTCGGTGGTCATTTCGACGATTTTTTTGGCAATTTCGTAAAATTTCGGGCTGTGCGCGACCATGTCGTCGGTAATTCCGGTGATCATCGTGATGCTCCACGGGATGCTGCGCTCAGGGTTTATCAGCGTCGAAAAAGTATCAATGACCCGCTCGCCGTCGTGCAAAACGATGGCAATTTCGGTCAGGCGCTCGACGCGGGCGAGGCCGCCGGTGGTTTCGACATCAATGATTGCGTATTTCATCGGGTGCAAAATTGCAAAACTTTTTGTTTTGGAGCAGAAATTTTGGCGGCGAGTTTTTTTTCTACTTTTGCCGTGCAAACTGGGGCGATGGGACACGGATTTGCAGGATTGGACACGGATTTTCACGGATTTTTTCAAAGTACAAATGAAAAAATCCGT